>NZ_JAKRFQ010000019.1 GCF_022347985.1 Photobacterium sp. OFAV2-7 | reverse complement strand
TCCGTTGGAATCAGATGCGGTATTGTCGGCACAGGCGGCGGTTGAGGCTAAACTGGGTGATAGCGGCCGGGTATTATTGCGCAAATCGGGCACCGAGCCGTTAATTCGTGTGATGGTTGAAGGCGAAGATGCTGATTTAGTTAAAGAATCTGCATTAGCTATTGCTCAGGCAGTAAAAGATAACTGCTAATTGGATTCGCCGGAAACGGTGATTTTATCGTCGGCTTTGTTTAAAACTTGGTCAAGTGATTCACTGATATAGCTTTTTGTTGAAATTTTACTTGTCACAGGTTTAGGCTTTCGCTAGTATGCATTCGCTCCTTGATTGAAGGGGTGCGCTGGCACTGCTTTAGCAAAGCCGGCACAACAATTTAACCATAGGTGGAACCCATGTACGAAATTCTACTTGTGATTTATCTGTTGGCTGCGCTTGGTGTTATCGGCCTAGTTTTGGTTCAGCAAGGTAAAGGCGCAGATATGGGAGCCTCATTTGGGGCTGGCGCTTCAGGAACATTGTTCGGCGCTAGCGGCTCTGGAAATTTTCTGACCCGAATGACTGCAGTTTGTGCAACTGTTTTCTTTGCGATTAGTCTTGTTCTTGGCAACATCAGTGCTAAGCAAGCGCAGGAAACAAGTGGCTGGGAAGACCTAAGTGCTCCAGCGACTGAGCAAGTTGTAGAAAAAACTGAGAATGTTCCTGCAAACAGTGATATTCCTCAGTAATTAAAGATTTAGCCGAGATGGTGAAATTGGTAGACACGCTAGCATGAGGTGCTAGTGCCGCAAGGTGTAGGGGTTCAAGTCCCCTTCTCGGCACCATTATTCGTTGCTTGAAAGGGCAACATCTGAGCGATATAATCGCCTCAGATTACGGACGCGGGGTGGAGCAGCTTGGTAGCTCGTCGGGCTCATAACCCGAAGGTCGTTGGTTCAAATCCAGCCCCCGCAACCACTTTCCGAAAAAACGACTATCCTATTAAGGAAGTATGTTTTTTCTGTCATAGCCAAGGCTGTGGCAATCAGGGTCCAGTGATAAAAAACCCCGTAATTCGGGGTTTTTTATTATCTGAAAAATGACCATTCAGGTATCTACTGGGCTTTAGTGCCCTTTTTTTGTTTCCAGGGGGTTGTTTTGACAGCTTTAGAGATGCAATTAACCGAACTGCTTGAAGCGCCGGTAACGGCTTTGGGCTATGAATTAGTCGGTTTGGAATTTATCCGTGCAGGCGAGCACTCGACGTTGCGTGTTTTCATCGATCATGAAAACGGCATTACGGTTGATGACTGTGCCGAAGTTAGCCGCCAAATCAGCGCGGTAATGGATGTAGAAGATCCAATTACTGTGGCTTACAACCTGGAGGTCTCTTCCCCTGGTCTGGAAAGGCCGCTATTCAAGGCTGCACATTACCAGCAATTTATTGGCCACGAGGTCAGCTTGGTATTAAAAATGGCGATGGATAATCGTCGTAAATGGAAGGGTGACATCATTGCTGTTGAAGGCGAGCTAGTCACTTTAAAAGTTGATGGCAATGAAGAAACATTTGCGCTGAGCAATATTTCCAAAGCCAATCTGGTTCCAAAATTCTAACCGCTAAAATTGGGGCATTAGAAATGAACAAAGAAATCTTGGCTGTCGTTGAAGCGGTATCCAACGAAAAAGCTGTTCCTCGTGAGCGTATCTTCGAAGCTCTTGAGATCGCACTGGCAACAGCGACAAAGAAAAAGCACGAAGCAGAAATCGACGTGCGTGTTGCTATCGATCGTAAAACGGGTGAGTTTGAAACTTTCCGTCGCTGGAAAGCTGTCGAGGAAGTGACTCAGCCGACGCTTGAAATCACCCTGGAAGCGGCGAAGTTCGAAGACGAGAGCATCGAGCTTGACGGTTACGTGGAAGACGAGATCGAGTCTGTTACTTTCGACCGTATCACAACGCAAACCGCGAAGCAGGTTATCGTACAGAAAGTACGTGAAGCAGAGCGTGCGCAAATTGTAGAGCAGTTTATTGATAACGAAGGTGAGCTAATCACTGGTGTTGTCAAAAAAGTAAACCGTGATGCTGTTATCATTGACCTGGGCAATAACGCTGAAGCGGTTATCCAGCGTGACGATCAGCTACCGCGTGAAAACTTCCGTCCGGGTGACCGTGTGCGTGGTCTGCTGTATGCTGTTCGCCCTGAAGCGCGTGGTTTCCAGTTGTTCATGACTCGTTCTAAGCCTGATATGCTATCTGAGCTGTTCCGTATCGAAGTACCGGAAATCGGCGAAGAGCTTATCGAACTGATGGGTGCGGCTCGCGATCCAGGTTCTCGTGCCAAGATTGCAGTAAAAACTAACGACAAGCGCATCGACCCTGTTGGCGCCTGTGTTGGTATGCGTGGTGCCCGTGTCCAGGCTGTATCTGGTGAACTGGGCGGTGAGCGTATCGACATCGTGCTTTGGGATGAGAACCCAGCACAGTTCGTTATCAACGCGATGGCACCGGCAGAAGTTAGCTCGATCATCGTAGATGAAGACAATCACACTATGGATATTGCTGTTGAGAAGGACAACCTTGCTCAGGCAATCGGCCGTAGTGGCCAGAACGTGCGTCTGGCATCTCAGCTGACTGGTTGGGAACTGAATGTGATGACTGTAGAAGATCTGCAGAAGAAGCATCAGGAAGAAGCACAGGAATCTATCGAGGTGTTCACCAAGCATCTTGATATTGATGAAGACTTCGCAACTGTATTGGTTGAAGAAGGCTTTACCACACTTGAAGAAATCGCTTACGTACCAGTTAACGAGCTATTGGCTGTTGACGGTCTTGATGAAGACATGGTCGATGAACTTCGTAGCCGTGCTAAAGAAGCACTGACAACGCTTGCTCTTGCTCAAGAAGAGTCTTTTGAAGGTGTTGAACCCGCTGACGACCTGCTTGGTCTTGACGGCCTTGAGCGCGAAATGGCGTTCAAACTGGCTGCGAAAGGTGTAGGCACGCTTGAAGACCTGGCGGATCAGGGCACTGATGACCTGACCGACATCGAAGGTATGGACGAAGCTAAAGCGGGCGAGCTAATTATGGCCGCGCGTAATATTTGCTGGTTCAGCGACGAAGCGTAATTTTAAAAAGCAAGGGAGGAGCAGCATGTCAGAGGTTACAGTTAAAGCATTAGCCGAGGAAATTGGTACTCCGATTGATCGTTTGCTTCAACAGTTTGCCGATGCTGGTATCAGCAAGAAAGCTGAAGAAAGCGTAAGCCAACAAGAAAAGCAGTCGTTGTTGTCCCACCTTAAGAAAGAACATGGTGGCGATAGCACTACTGGCGAGGCTCCTACACGCCTTACTCTGCAGCGCAAGACCCGAAGCACTCTGAGTGTCTCGGGCTCTGGCGGCAAGAATAAAAGTGTTCAGGTAGAGGTGCGCAAAAAGCGCACCTATGTAAAACGTTCTGCCCTTGAAGAAGAGCAGCGCGTAGCTGAAGAAGCGAAACGCCAAGCTGAAGAAGCGGCTCAGCGTGAAGCTGAAGAAGCCGCTAAGCGCGTAGCCGAAGAAGCTGCCAAGCGTGAAGCAGAAGAGCAGGCGAAACGTGAGGCTGAAGAAACAGCTAAGCGTGCCGCTGAAGAAAAGCGCTTAGCTGAAGAGAAAGCTAAGCAAGAAGCAGAACAGAAGGCCAATCGTGACGCTGAGGACAAGCTGGAACGTGACGCTGAGGATAAGCGTTTAGCTGAAGAGAAAGCTAAGCGCGCCGCCGCTGATGAACAGGCTAAGAAAGAAGCTGAGGCGCTACAACGTCGCAGGGAAGAGGAAGCCAAGCGTAAAGCCGAAGAAGAGAGTCAGCGCCAGCTAGAAGAGGCACGCAAGATGGCAGAACAAAACGAGAAGAGCTGGTCAAAACCTGATCAGGCAACAGCAAGTATGGAAAAATCAGATTACCACACGACGACGTCTAGCTACGCACGTGCGGCTGAAGATGAGCAAGATCGCAAAGAAGAAGGCGGTCGTCGTCGTAAGAAGAAAAAAGCAGGTGCCAAGACGGATGAGCGCGGTGCCGGCCGTGGCGGTCGTAACCAGCGTGGTCGCGGCAAGAAGCAGATGGCCAAGCCTACCTCAATGCAGCATGGCTTCGATAAAACAGCCACTGTTGCCAAGCAGGATGTTGTAATTGGCGAAACAATTGTTGTTTCTGAGCTTGCTAACAAGATGTCTGTTAAAGGCGTTGAAGTTATCAAAGTGATGATGAAGATGGGCGCGATGGCGACTATCAACCAGGTTATTGACCAGGAAACAGCAGCACTTGTTGCCGAAGAAATGGGCCACAAAGTCATTCTTCGCAAAGAGAATGAGCTGGAAGAAGCGGTACTGTCTGATCGTGACGAGAACCTGGCTGTTGTACCACGTGCGCCAGTTGTTACTATCATGGGTCACGTTGACCACGGTAAGACTTCTACCCTTGACTACATCCGTAAAGCACACGTTGCTTCAGGTGAGGCGGGTGGTATTACCCAGCACATCGGTGCTTACCATGTTGAAACCGAGAACGGTATGATCACCTTCCTGGATACTCCTGGACACGCCGCGTTTACAGCGATGCGTGCTCGTGGTGCTCAGGCAACTGATATCGTTGTTCTGGTTGTTGCAGCGGACGATGGTGTAATGCCACAGACAATTGAAGCGATCCAGCACGCGAAAGCGGCAGAGGTTCCTCTGATTGTTGCGGTAAACAAGATTGATAAAGAAGATGCGAACCCAGACAACGTGAAGAACGAGCTGGCGCAGTACGATGTTATCCCTGAAGAGTGGGGCGGTGAGAACATGTTTGTTCACATCTCTGCGAAGCAAGGTACTAACATTGATGGTCTGCTTGAAGCTATCCTGCTTCAGTCAGAAGTTCTTGAGCTAACAGCTGTTGAAGAAGGCATGGCGAAAGGTGTGGTTGTTGAATCACGTCTTGATAAGGGCCGTGGTCCTGTTGCTACTGTTCTGGTTCAGGAAGGTACGCTACGCAAGGGCGATATCGTTCTTTGTGGTCTTGAGCATGGCCGTGTTCGTGCAATGCGCGACGAGCTGGGTAAAGAAATCGAGTCTGCCGGTCCTTCTATCCCAGTAGAGATCCTAGGTCTTTCTGGTGTGCCGTCTTCAGGTGACGAAGCGACAGTTGTTCGTGACGAGCGTAAAGCACGTGAAGTTGCTCTGTACCGTCAGGGTAAATTCCGTGATGTTAAACTGGCTCGCCAGCAGAAAGCGAAACTGGAAAACATGTTCTCTAACATGGCTGCCGGTGAAGTTGCTGAACTGAACGTAGTACTGAAAGCTGACGTACAGGGCTCTGTTGAAGCAATCGCCGACTCACTACGTAAGCTGTCTACCGAAGAAGTGAAAGTGAACATCGTTGGTTCTGGTGTTGGTGGTATCACGGAAACTGATGCAGTACTGGCTGCGGCATCGAATGCTATCATCCTTGGCTTCAACGTTCGTGCTGATGCATCTGCGCGTCGTACTATCGAGACAGAGAACCTGGATCTGCGCTACTACTCAATCATCTACCAGCTTATTGACGAAGTGAAAGCAGCGATGGGTGGTATGCTGTCACCTGAGTTCAAGCAGGAAATCATTGGTCTTGCTGAAGTACGTGACGTGTTCAAGTCACCTAAGATTGGCGCAATCGCTGGTTGTATGGTTACTGAAGGTACCATCAAGCGTAACAACCCTATCCGTGTTCTACGTGATAATGTTGTAATCTACGAAGGTGAGCTAGAGTCGCTACGTCGCTTCAAAGATGATGTGAACGAAGTTAAGAACGGCTACGAGTGTGGTATCGGCGTTAAGAACTACAATGATGTTCGCGTTGGTGACCAGATCGAAGTTTACGAAATTGTTGAAATTCAGCGTACTCTTGACTAATTATTCAAGACAACAAGCTGTTTTATAACAACTAATCTTATGGGGAGCTTCGGCTCCCCATTCTTTCAAGAGCTAAATTCTTAGAGAGAGAAAACGAATATGGCAAAAGAATTCAGCCGTACCCAGCGAGTTGCACAGCAGCTGCAAAAAGAGCTGGCGGTGATCCTGCAGCGCGAAATCAAAGATCCGCGCATCGCAATGGCAACCATCTCAAGTGTCGATGTATCACGCGATATGGGTTACGCAAAAGTGTACGTGACATTTTTGACCGTGGGTGAGCAAACGCCTGAGGACAGCCTGGAAGCACTACGCGAACTGGCTCCTTATATCCGCTCGCTACTGGGCAAGCAGATCCGTCTGCGCGTTACCCCTGAGCTTAACTTCATCTTCGACAAGTCACTGACCGAAGGTATGCGTATTTCTAACCTGGTCAGCAAAGCCGTCCGTGATGATGAAGATCGTCGTGGTGATGATGCTGAAGAAGGCGAGGAGTAATCCATGGCACGTCGTCGTAAGGGGCGTCCGGTCGACGGGGTTATCCTCCTCGACAAACCAACCGGACTTAGCTCGAACGATACGCTGCAGAAAGTAAAGCGTATCTTTTTCGCGCAGAAAGCGGGCCATACCGGGGCACTTGATCCATTGGCAACCGGTATGCTGCCAATCTGCTTTGGTGAAGCGACGAAGTTTTCCCAGTTCTTGCTCGACTCGGACAAGCGCTATCGCGTTGTGGCCAAGTTAGGTGAACGTACTGATACCTCGGATTCTGATGGTGAAGTCGTTCAGACCCGTGAGGTGAAAGTCGACCGTGGGCAGCTTGAGCGCTGTATTGCCAAGTTCCGCGGTACAACCGATCAAATTCCATCGATGTACTCGGCCCTGAAATACCAGGGGCGTAAGCTGTATGAATACGCCCGCGAAGGGATCGAGGTGCCTCGTGAGTCTCGCAAGATCACCGTGTATTCTGTCGAGCTTCTCCGTTTCGACAACAATGAAGTAGAGATGGAATTGCATGTCTCGAAAGGGACCTACATCCGTACGATTGTTGACGATCTGGGCGAGATGCTCGGTTGCGGTGCTCATGTGACCTATCTTCGTCGTACTGGGGTGTCCAACTATCCGATGGATCGCATCGTGACATTGGAGCAGCTACAGGCATTACTGGATCAGGCCAAGGAGCAGGACGTTGCACCAAGCGAGCTGCTTGATCCGCTGCTGTTGCCGACTGACAGTGCAGTACAGGACTTGCCGGAAGTAAATATATTGCCTGCTCTGGCGGTGTATATCCTCAACGGTAATCCGGTGCAGGCTGGCCGTGTTCCCGAAACGGGTACCCTGGTTCGCATTACGGTTGGCGAACAGCGTGAGTTTATCGGCGTCGGTGTTATCGACGAAGATGGTATGCTGGCGCCGAAGCGTGTGATGGCGAATAAGCAGGATTAAGGGACGAGAACCTGGAAGCTAGTTCCTAGAAAAAGCGGAAAGAGCGGGTTCTAGGTAGCTAGGTCCTAGGAAAAAAGCTTCCTTGAGGTTTTGTATTTAAGAGCAGAATATTTGATAAGAATATTCTGCTCTTTCATATCTACCAGCAGGACCCAGGACCCAGGACCCAGGACCCAGGACTTGACTCTCCTCGCATCTCGCTACTATAAACCCGAAACTCGCCACTTACGCCACTTATTTGAATCTTTCCTTGTAGTCATGCAGGGCTACACGTATAATTCGCGGCTCGGGTGTCGGCTGAATCAGAGATTGGCTGGCACAAATTTAGAAACACTTTGTATTAGGAATGAGTTATGTCTCTGAATGCAGAAACTAAAGCAGCAATCGTTGCTGAATACGCGCAAGGCGCAAACGACACTGGTTCTCCTGAAGTTCAGGTTGCACTGCTAACAGCACAAATCAACCACCTTCAAGGTCACTTTGCTAACCACAAACACGACCACCACAGCCGTCGCGGTCTGCTACGTATGGTTTCTCGTCGTCGTAAGCTTCTAGACTACCTAAAAGGTAAGAACCTAGATCGCTACCAAGACCTAATCAAGCGTCTAGGCCTACGTCGCTAAGATTGCTTTGAGAAAGGAGCCTTACGGCTCCTTTCTTTTTATGTTCATTGTCGTCCTCTCTACCGCCTCATCCGACACTTGCACCATTACTGCTGATTGAATGATTTTGTAGCGAGTCGATTGATGAACCGTCACTGATATTTTACATCGTGAGTTCGCGAGTCGTTTTCGTCGACCTTCAGGTCGCGGCTAATGACAGTTCTTCTAGCCATAGAGAATTATCATTAGTCGCGATACGTGAAATCACCGTAAAGTGTCTTTCATCACATGACGCTTTTCCTTGTGTCAGATATACTTAACGACGCAAATAAGAAGCGGAATAAATTTAAGGAAATTCACGTGAATCCTATCGTAAAGACTTTCCAGTACGGTAACCACACGGTTACTCTTGAGACTGGTGTTATTGCACGTCAGGCAACAGCTGCTGTTATGGTAAGCATGGATGACACATCTGTGTTTGTATCTGTAGTTGGTAAAAAAACAGCGGTTGAAGGCCAGGACTTCTTCCCACTAACTGTTAACTACCAAGAGCGTACTTACGCGGCAGGTAAAATCCCAGGTGGTTTCTTCAAGCGTGAAGGTCGTCCATCTGAAGGCGAAACGCTGACTGCACGTTTGATTGACCGTCCAATCCGTCCGCTATTCCCAGATGATTTCAAAAACGAAGTACAGGTTATTGCGACTGTTGTTTCTGTAAACCCAGATGTAAACCCAGATATCGTTACTATGATTGGTACGTCTGCGGCACTTGCTATCTCTGGTATTCCATTCAATGGTCCTATCGGTGCTGCACGTGTTGGTTACATTAACGATCAGTTCGTTCTTAACCCAAGCAATACTGAACTTGAAGAAAGCCGTCTAGATCTTGTTGTTGCCGGTACGGAGGGCGCGGTTCTGATGGTTGAATCAGAAGCTGACCGTCTATCTGAAGAGCAGATGCTACAAGCTGTAGTATTTGGTCATGACCAGCAGCAAACTGTAATCAATGCCATCAACGAGTTCGCGGCAGAAGTTGCTACGCCCGCATGGGATTGGACTGCACCTGAAGTCAACACTGAGCTAAAAGCTCGTGTTGCCGAGAAAGCAGAAGCACGTCTGTCTGAGGCGTACCAGATTACTGAAAAAATGGCTCGCTACGAGCAAGTTGGCGCGATCAAGAATGACGTTGTTGAAGCTCTGCTTGCAGAAGACGAGACACTGGAAGAGCGCGAAATTCGCGACATGCTGAGCTCTCTTGAGAAGAACGTAGTACGTAGCCGCATTATTGCCGGCAACCCGCGTATTGACGGCCGTGAAAAAGACATGGTTCGTGCACTGGATGTACGTACTGGTGTACTTCCTCGTACTCACGGTTCATCTCTGTTCACACGTGGTGAAACTCAGGCACTGGTTACTGCGACACTGGGTACCCAGCGTGATGCGCAAATCATCGATGGCCTAACTGGCGAGAAGAAAGATCACTTCCTTCTACACTACAACTTCCCTCCATACTGTGTTGGTGAAACGGGTTTTGTAGGCTCGCCGAAGCGTCGTGAAATTGGTCACGGTAAGCTGGCTAAGCGTGGTATTGCTGCGGTAATGCCATCTGTTGAAGAATTCCCGTACACAGTACGTGTGGTTTCTGAGATCACTGAATCAAACGGTTCATCTTCAATGGCGTCTGTTTGTGGTACGTCTCTGGCTCTTATGGATGCTGGTGTGCCAATCAAAGCATCTGTTGCTGGTATCGCAATGGGTCTTGTGAAAGAAGGCGATGATTTCGTTGTTCTTTCTGACATCCTGGGTGACGAAGACCACCTTGGTGATATGGACTTTAAAGTAGCAGGTACTGACGACGGTATCACAGCGCTGCAGATGGATATCAAGATTGAAGGTATCACCAAAGAAATCATGCAGATCGCTCTAAACCAGGCGAAAGGTGCGCGTAAGCACATCCTGAGCGTGATGGATGATGCAATCGGCACGCACCGTGAGGATATCTCTGAGTTTGCTCCTCGTATCCACACCATGAAGATCAACCCAGAAAAGATCAAAGACGTTATCGGTAAAGGCGGTGCGGTTATCCGTCAGCTAACTGAAGAGACTGGTACTACGATTGAAATCGAAGATGACGGTACAGTGAAGATTGCTGCGACTGAAGGGACTGCTGCGAAAGAAGCAATCCGTCGCATCGAAGAAATCACTGCCGACGTTGAAGTTGGTCGTATCTATACTGGTAAGGTTATGCGTATCGTTGATTTCGGTGCGTTTGTCTCTGTTATCGGTACGAAGGAAGGTCTGGTACACATTTCTCAAATCGCTCAGGAGCGTATCGAGAAGGTTGCCGATCACCTAGAGATGGGTCAGGAAGTGAAGGTTAAGGTTCTTGAAATCGACCGTCAGGGCCGTATCCGTCTAAGCATGAAAGAAGCAGCCGCTGAGCAAGCGCCAGCAGCACAAGACGAAAAGCCAGAAGCTTAAGTCTTTCTTCTAAAAGCATGTTATAAAGGGGGCTATTCAGCCCCTTTTTTATACTCATGAGTTACTTAGGTGTGTATCAGAGCTCGAATGATAGCCGCCTTATTTGTACTGATGGTATAAGCTAGTAAGAAGGCTCGTCAGTTTCACCTCAGGGAGAATTGCATTGATTGCAAACAGGTTAACAATCGCATGCGTTGCGATGATTATGGTGTTGGCTGGCTGTACGGCAGCCCCTCAGTCAAACTGGACCAATCCGCCATTGGCGGTACCGTTCCAGCCAACGATTCAACAGCAGATCCAGCTGGCTCGTATTGATCAGTTACTTAAACGCAACGATCTTAATGATGATACCCTGGCACAGGTCTACTACGAGCGCGGGTTGCTGCATGACAGTATTGGTTTGCGTGACCTTGCCCGTCTGGATTTCAACCAGTCGCTGTCACTCAAGCCTGATCAACCTGATGTCTTCAACATTCTGGGTGTGTATTTCACTCAGAGCGCGCACTTTGATGCGGCCTATGAGGCGTTCGACTCTACGCTCGAGTTAAACATTGGCCACCCGTTTGCCCAGCGCAACCGTGGAATCGCCTTGTACTACGGCGGTCGCTATGAGCTGGCCCATGAAGATCTTATTGCGCATTATCAGCAGAATGTTAACGATCCTTACCGGGTGATCTGGCTGTATCTCGTAGACTTGGAGCGAGAACCAGAAACGGCCAAAGATAAGCTAAAACGCCGTTATGATGTCAGCGACAAAGAAGAGTGGGGATGGCAAATCGTCAGGATGTATGTCGGCGAGCTCACTGAAAGCGAGCTGCTTGCCCAGATCACTGCCGAAAGTGAAGATAATGATATGCTGGCCCATCACCTGACCGAAGCGTATTTTTACATGGCCAAGCTCTATCATTACAACAATGATTTCCAGTCGGCGTTGATGCTGTATAAGCTGGCGCTTGCCGGTAATGTTTACGAGTTTGTCGAACACCGCTTCTCGCTGCTGGAGATAAGCCGCCTGATGGCTGAAGCGAGCGTAGCGCAGCCGGTTGAAGCTGGTGAAAGCTAAGCAGAGACAAAGCTCGGTAGAGACGAAGAACACAAAGAAAAGCCGCGACTGACGCGGCTTTTTTTATCGGGTTATCACGGCCAGGGTGTTATGCGATATCGAGCCCGGCCAGGTTATGCCAGTAACCGTTGCACTGGTGGCCGCCTGCCAGCTTGTGATGTGTGGCGCCTTGCTCATTGTTGCGGAAGGTGTCAATCAGCGGCAGGGTCTCGTTGCCTAGCGGGCTGATACGGACCACATCGACCAAGTTATCCATGCTCTTGAGATCGTTGAGCAGGTTATAGCAGTAGCCTGACTGAGTCTGGATACCGTTGAGGGTAAAGACCTTCTGCGATTCCTGACTGTTGACGGTGATCCCGTTCGGATACTTGATGCAGCAGGTTTCGCAATCGTCCTTGGCGCGGTCCTCGGCACGGGCGGTAAAGCAACGGGCCGAGTAGGCCAATGGCAGGTAGCCGTAGCTGAAAACCTCGGTCTCGAACTGATCGCGAATGCCCATTTTCTCGCACTCGTTAACCACATTCTGGAGCCAGTCACGGGACAGCTCGACAGGCATGCACCAGCGAACCATGCCTTTTTTCAGGAACAGGTTCAGGGTCTGGGCACTGTAGCAGTTGATTGCCGGCCCCACGACAAACGGTATGCCTTTCTCGTGCGCCATTTGAATGGCGGAGACATCGTTGGCCTCGATGATAAAGTCGCCGTTATCAACGTACTTTTTCATTACATTGACCTCGCTTGGCGCCTCCAGCAGTGCCATGGTCGACAGCACGACCTGCTTGCCCGTGGCCGAGATATCCTTGGCGATATCGAGCCAATGGGCTGGGCGCATCTCACGACGCTTGGAGCAGACTGTCTCACCCAGGTAGACAATATCGGTGTTGGCTTCTTTGACCTGCTGGTAGAAGCTCTCGACATCTGGCTTTGACCAGAAGTAAAGGAGCGGGCCTAGTGAATATTTCATCGTGTTTTCCTTTATTGCCACTTGCGGTGATATGCGCCGAGGGTCGTCTGTTTGCCTTCGGACACATTGCCCAGACAGGCGTTCCATGCCGGATCGACGCTGTAGCCTTCCGGATCAGCCAGATAGCGATCGATAGCC
The DNA here is from genome assembly GCF_022347985.1 of Photobacterium sp. OFAV2-7. GTDB lineage: Bacteria > Pseudomonadota > Gammaproteobacteria > Enterobacterales > Vibrionaceae > Photobacterium. The sequence goes on along the minus strand of NZ_JAKRFQ010000019.1, from coordinate 9,286 downwards.
GCGCGCCAGGTACGGGTTACCTGCTCGACATAGGCAGGACTGCGTTGGCGGCCTTCAATCTTCACCGAGGCAATATTGGCTTTGAACAGTTCTGGCAGGATTTCCAGGGTATTGAGGCTGGTTGGCTCTTCCAGCGCGTGATAGCGTCTGCTTTCGCCCTCGAAATCCACTTCGAAGCGTCCCTTGCACAAGGTAGGGTAGCCGGCGTTCTCACCTGCTTCGTAACGGTCGATCAACACGTCGTTGAGGCGGGACTCCAGCCCTTGCGGGGTTTCTTGCCAGCGGACAAATTTCGCCGGCGAGCAGGCACCGACGGTATTCGGCGACTCGCCGGTCATGTAAGAGGATAGGTAACAGCGCCCTTCAGACATGATGCAGAGGCTACCGAAGGCAAACACTTCAAGCTGCATATCGGTGTTGCGGGCTAGCTGTTTGACCTGATGGATCGACAGCACGCGGGGCAGCACGACACGCTTGACGTTGAAGTTCTGCTGGTAAAAATCGATCGCGGCAGTATTGGTTGCCGATGCCTGTACCGAGAGGTGCAGCTCAAGGTCCGGGTAGGTGGTTGCAGCATAATCCAGTACCGCAATATCTGCCACAATCAGGGCATCCACCCCCATCGCGGCGGCATTGTCGACGGCATTTTTCCAGCGTTCGAAACCGTCCGGGTGGGCAAAGGTGTTCAGTGCAACATGCAGCTTGCGGTTGTGATCTTTCACATACTGCACCGCTTTCTCAAGTTTTCTGCCTGTAAAGTTTAGACCTGCAAAATGGCGGGCATTGGTGTCATCCTTAAAGCCGATGTACACGGCGTCCGCACCGTTATCAATGGCAGTTTTCAGCGCCGGAAGGTTACCGGCGGGGCAAAGTAGCTCCATATTATTATTTCTACCAGTGTGGGAATAAAAGTGATGGAGCAAATAGTAGGGGGCTTAGTGCCCTCTTGTTTTGATGTCAGGCAGGTTTTGTTGATTTAGGACAACTTTTTTCTCTAGCTTTTATAGCTATAAAGTGGTAGTAGCTCTAGTCTTTGTGGCGGCTGTGCTTGAGCAAAATGGCGTCCAGCTCATTTTTCGGTAGCGGCTTGTAAAAATGGAACCCCTGGATATAGTCGCAATTGAGGTTCGACAGCAAGGTCGCCTGCTGGCGGGTTTCGACCCCTTCCGCGACAATACTCATACTCAGCGCCTTTCCGAGGTTGATAATGTTCTCGATGAGCGTGACCTGCTTGGGGATGGTCTCGATATCTTTGATAAACGCCCGGTCGATCTTCAGCTCGTCGAGCGGGAAGCGCGCCAGATAGGACAGGGAAGAGTAGCCGGTACCGAAGTCATCTATCGAGAGGGCAAAGCCCTGCTTCTTGATGGCATTGAGCATCTGGATAGTATGCTCACCGTCGCTCATCACCGCACTTTCGGTGAGCTCGAACGTAATGTCATTGGGATTGACTCCGGTCGCTTTCTTTAGTTTCTCAACAAAGCTGATTAGGTTCGGGTTGCCAAATTGCTGCGGGGACAGGTTGATGGCCACCCGTCCGGATAGCAGACCCTGCTGCTTCCATTTTCGTACCGTGGTGAAAACTTCCCTTATCACGACCTGGCCAAGCTGCTCAATCATGCCGGAGCGTTCTGCGACCGGAATAAACTGAGCCGGACTGATATAGCCTTCTACCGGGTGCTTCCAGCGTACCAGGGCTTCAGCACCGTCGATGGCATAATCCTTGGCATTGACCTTAGGTTGGTACCAGACCTCAAGCCCATTTTGTTGCAGTGCTTTTTGCAACTCGATTTCCAGCCATAGTTGCATCCGGGCTTCTTTGTTCATTTCCTCGCTGAACTTGACCAGACGGTTGCGACCACGGTTCTTGGCCTCGTACATCGCGGTATCGGCATTTTGCAACAGAATACGGGCATCGTTACCGTCGCCCGGGTAGGTTACCATGCCTATCGAACAGGCCAGATGCTTGCTGAAATGGTGCAGGTCAAAGGGCTGGTTGATCAGGGCGATGATCTGCTGTGAAATCAGCTCGCCGCTGCGGTCATGCTCGGGTTCCTGCAGGATGATGGCAAACTCGTCGCCGCTCAGGTGGCCGATAATCGCGGTATCCGGCAGCAGGCGGCGCAGGCGCAGGGAGATCTCCTGCAGTACCCGGTCGCCGATGTGGTGGCCAAGCGAATCATTGATGTTTTTAAAGTTATCAAGATCAAGGTACAGCATCACCAGCGGGGATTCGTTGTTGATCAACTGCTCCAGCCGACGGCTGAAACCGTGGCGGTTATAGAGCCCGGTGAGCGGGTCGATTTGGACAAGCTGTTCAACCTGGCCCTGTTGGGCTGCTCGCTCGGAGGTGTCCTGTAGCAGAATAAGTTTTGCCGGGGCTCCCAGCAGGGTGATATCCGACGATGATATCTGCAGGGCCTTGTCGGTGCTGCAGCGAGGGCTGGTCTGGCACTTTCGTTGCTCGTTCTTGCCCAGTTGGTTGATCTGCTCGCCCAGAATGCGCTGGCTGCTACTATCTATCAGTAGCCGTCCCAGCTCTTCGCCGATGAGATCACGTGGGGACTCAAAACCCAGCATATCAGCGGCGGTCTGGTTGGCCGAGATGATAATCTGTCCCTCGATCAGGCAACTGCCGTCGGTGATTAATTCATTGAGCTGGTTGAGCTGGTGCTCTAGCTCGGCCAGTGAATTGACCAGAACCTGGCGCTCAGAGGTATCGGCAGAGTGCAGCACGATATAGGGAATATCGCCAACCTGATCTTTGAGCGGTGCCAGGCTGAAATGCATGCTGGTATCATGACGGTTGTCGTTCAGCACTACTTCGCCTTCGACGGATTCGCCATTGAAGGCGCGCTCGTAATAGGGACGCAGGGAGTCGTAGAATGCCTGACCCAGAATGTCTTTGTCATTCTGGCCTACTAATTCTTCGCGCTCCAGCCCGCTAATTTCACAATAGCGATTGTTGACGACCAGGTAGTTATGATCCGGATCTAGCACTGCAAACAGAAAAGGGCTGTTATCGGTCAGCAGCGGAAACCAGTAGTTGAGTTGCTCAGTCGGCATTGAAGGTGCGTATATCCGTATCCGTTGCCCTCCGGCAGGGAGGAGCCGTAAATTAAGTGCTATGTACTATAACCTGTGATAATGCCGTAATTCCAAACTTTGCGTTCAGAGAAGCGTTTTTTTTGACTCAAGGCATGAAAAGCTCCCCCATAATTGCCATACAATCAGTCAATAATTGCGACAGAGACAGGAAAAATAAGACAGTGATTGCTCAACTACGAAAGCACATGGTGCAATACGGCCCGGCTCTGATCCGCGTGCCAGCCAAGATGACCCCGTTTGCCATTCAGAAAAAAGTGATGCTTGATGGTCTGGCGATGGTGTTTAAAGAAGCGCTGGAAGATGGTGATTTTGAGTTCCTGGAAGATCGCTGGTTAAAGGTTGAGGTCAGAGATCTTGGTCTGCGCTGGTATATCAGCTACCAGGATGAGCAGTTGGTCGTCTCGGAGCATGCTGAACAGGAAGATGTCAGTTTCAGCGGCGAATGTAATGACTTGGTATTAATTGCCGCGCGCAAGGAAGATCCTGATACACTCTTCTTCCAGCGTCGCCTTCGCATCGAAGGGGATACCGAGTTGGGACTGGAAGTGAAGAACTTGATGGACAGTATTGATCTTGAGCTGCTTCCGGCCCCGGTTAAATTTGTTTTGCAGCAGTCAGCAGACTTCATCCAGAAAGGGATGCAGGATATGGTTGCTGATAAAGAGGTCATTAATGCTCATTAGAACAGAAGCGCCGGCAGATATTCTTCCTATCGACAGTTTGCTGAAAGCCGTATTTGACACCGAGGCGGAAGCAAACCTGGTGATGAAGCTGCGTGAAAATGGTCACCGGACTCTGTCCTTGGTGGCATGCAGTGATGACGGCGAGTTGATTGGCCACCTGTTTTTCAGCCCGGTCACGGTTGATGGACAGGATAGTAACTGGCAGGGGCTGGCACCGCTGGCCGTGAAGCCGGAATACCAGCGACAAGGTATTGGCCAGGCGCTGATGGAAGAGGCTAAGAGCATATTGGCTGAGCTGGGATACCCGGTGACTGTCGTGCTGGGCCACAGCGACTATTATCCGAAGGCAGGCTTTGTCAAAGCCTCTGAACACGGGTTGCGCTGTAGCTGGTCGGTGCCGGATGAGGCGTTCATGGTGCTGGAGCTGGTTCCGGATTCTCTGGCCGGTGTGACCGGGCTGGTGGAATACTGTGCGGAATTTTCTGAGCTCTGAGCCTGGTAGGTTCTGAGCCCTTCAAATACCACCTGCGGGTGGTATTTTTATTGGTCCTGAAAATATTCGGATGCCGATGGCTCTATTTCGTTACATGATCTGGTAGGATCGCCTGCCGAAGTGATGCCACCAGACAGAAAATGGTAATACGATGAATCAGAGAGATATACAGGTATTGCAGGAAATGGGCCTGACTTACTGGCAGGTAAGGAAGCCGTCCTTTTTCCCTGATATGCAAGTACCTGTGATTGACCTTCCGGAGACTTGTAAGCTGCTGTTTGTCTGTTCAGAGGCGCTGGATGAGCATGACCGCTGGTTGTTTGGCCGGATCCTGAAGAGCATGAAGCTGGCTCCCGAGCAGGCGCTGTTACTTCCGCCCCAGGCGCTGGACCAGGTCCGTGAACATCATTTGACGTGGTGCTGGCTGGCCGGATGCCAAGCGGCGCACCCGGCAGGGTGTCAGCTGCTGACATCAGTATCACTGAAACAAATGCATACCAACCCAGCAAGCAAGAAAGCCTTATGGCAGCAGATTTGTTCTTATGACACATAAAATTGTTCCCTTAGTTGCTCACCATCTCGATGACGTCTGGCGTATCGAGCAGGCTGCTCATGCGTTTCCCTGGGCAGAATCGATGATCCGCAAAGCGCCGGGCAAGATTGCCACCAACTTTGTCCTTGAGATTGACGGGCAGACGGTAGGTTACTGTTTTGGCCAGAATGTGGCGGGCGAGGCGACATTGCTCAACATTGCCGTAGATCCCGCCTGTCAGGGCAAGGGGTATGGCAAGATATTGCTGGAAGGCTTTATCGAGCAGCTCTCGGCGATGAATACCGAGGAAATCTGGCTGGAAGTCAGGGCCAGCAATACCCGTGCCTACCAGTTATACGAAGCGGTTGGTTTCAATGAGATCAATCGTCGGGTTGGCTACTACCCGGCCGAAAACGGACGTGAAGACGCACTGATCATGACCTATCCGATCATGTAGCCACCCCCATTGAGCCTGATACCAGAATCAGCACCGTGTTACTGCTGTTTCTTTCTGCGGAGTTTGCGTATAATTCCGCCATCTTTCAGGCTCCGCCTAGTCAATGACCATGCTGCGTAGGATAGAAGCAAACATGTAATTCACTGTAATTAATCACCTATTGTTTTCTGCCTCGCAGATGATGAAACCTGGCCTGGTCTTACCGCGAGACAGGTCTTGGTCTACTTATTAGGAGCTGGGCAGCTCACGCTTGATGGGCTGCTGCTCGATTATTGAAATCTCTCACAGGATTATCAACGCTTATGTCTTTTTTAGCTGAAGTGAACAAACGTCGTACGTTTGCGATCATTTCTCACCCGGATGCGGGTAAAACCACGATTACCGAAAAAGTATTGTTATTCGGAAACGCGATCCAGAAAGCCGGTACGGTCAAGGGCCGTGGCTCCAACCAGCACGCCAAGTCAGACTGGATGGAAATGGAAAAAGAACGTGGGATCTCGGTAACAACCTCGGTGATGCAGTTCCCGTACAACGATTGTCTGGTGAACCTGCTAGATACCCCGGGACACGAAGATTTCTCGGAAGATACCTACCGTACCCTAACCGCGGTCGACTCCTGCCTGATGGTGATCGATGCGGCCAAGGGTGTCGAGGATCGTACCCGTAAGCTGATGGAAGTTACCCGTCTGCGTGATACGCCGATCGTCACCTTCATGAACAAACTTGACCGTGATATCCGTGATCCGATGGAACTGCTGGATGAAGTGGAAACCGAGCTGAACATGGCCTGTGCGCCGGTATCATGGCCGATTGGCTGTGGTAAGGAATTCAAGGGTGTTTACCATATTCACCGTGACGAAACTATCCTGTACTCGACAGGCCAGGGTCACACGATCCAAGAAGCGCGTATCATCAAAGGGCTGGATAACCCGGATCTTGATGAAGCGGTTGGCGATGATTTGGCCGAGCAGCTACGCGAAGAGCTGGAGCTGGTGATCGGTGCCTCGCACGAGTTCGATCGCGAGCTGTTCCTGAGCGGCGAGCTGACACCAGTCTTCTTCGGTACGGCACTGGGTAACTTTGGTGTTGACCATATGCTGGACGGCCTGACTGAATGGGCGCCGACGCCAATGCCACGCAAGGCCAACGAGCGTGACGTTGAAGCAAGCGAAGAGAAGTTCTCGGGCTTTGTCTTCAAAATTCAGGCGAACATGGATCCGAAACACCGTGACCGTATTGCCTTCATGCGTATCGTATCGGGTACCTACAGCCAGGGCATGAAGATGAATCATGTTCGTACCGGCAAGAACGTTAGTATTTCGGATGCGGTAACCTTTATGGCCGGTGACCGTTCTCGTGCGGATAAGGCTTATGCGGGCGACATTATCGGTCTGCATAACCATGGCACCATCCAGATCGGTGATACCTTTACCCAGGGTGAAAGCCTCAAGTTTGCCGGTATCCCGAACTTTGCACCGGAGCTGTTCCGTCGTATTCGCCTGAAAGATCCACTGAAGCAGAAGCAGTTGCTAAAAGGCCTGGTTCAGCTATCTGAAGAAGGGGCAGTGCAGGTGTTCCGTCCGCTGCAGAACAACGATCTTATCGTGGGCGCGGTAGGTGTGCTGCAGTTTGATGTGGTTGTTGCCCGCCTGAAGGCGGAATATAACGTCGAAGCGATTTATGAGAGCGTCAATGTTGCCACGGCACGCTGGGTAGAGTGTAACGATACCAAGAAGCTGGAAGAGTTCAAGCGCAAGAACCAGACGAACCTGGCACTCGATGGCGGTGATAACCTAAGTTATATCGCGCCAACCATGGTGAACCTGAACTTGGCGAAAGAGCGCTTCCCTGACGTCGACTTCCGTGCGACTCGCGAGCACTAATCGCGCTTTCAGGGCGAGAGCCTGCCTACAATAGTCTAAGGCCGTCACAGTTGTGGCGGCTTTTTTTATCCTTTCCTGGCGAATCAGCTCCCCCTCTCTTTTATTCTCTTATTCTCGGTCTAGTATTCTTCATGTTGCGTATTGAAAGAACAACGGAAGGAATGGGGACTATGGAATTTTCGACCGGCAGGGATATTTACTCATGGCCAGGGGAGCCCTACCCGTTAGGCGCCACCATCAAAGAGCAGGGCGTGAACTTCAGCCTGTATTCCAAAGATGCAACCCAAGTGGTACTGCACTTGTTTGATAGTCAGGATGCCACCGCGCCGTTTCTTTCATTTGAGCTTGATCCTGTTATGCACAAGCGGGGGCATTACTGGTTTTTGTTTGTTGCCAATATCGGTCATGGTCAGGTGTATGCCTTTCAGGTGGATGGCCCCTGGAAACCTGAGGCCGGGCTCCGCTTCAACAAGGAGAAAATACTGATTGACCCTTATAGCCAGGCGATTTGCTTCGGGCGTCACTATTGTCGTGACAATGCCATTGGCACCGGGCCGAATATGGCGAGCGGGATGAAAAGTGTCGTAGTTGATCAGCGGGCCTTTGACTGGCAGGGCACTCAGGCACCGCGCCATTCAATGACAGATACCGTGATCTACGAAATGCATGTCGGCGGATTTACCAAGCACCCGTCGTCGGGCGTCGACGAAGCCAGGCGGGGAACATTTTCCGGTGTTATCGATAAGATCCCTTACCTTAAGTCGCTCGGGGTGACTGCCGTTGAGCTGATGCCTATCCAGCAGTTTGATGTCGATGATGCGCCGCAGGGAAGGAAAAATTACTGGGGCTATAGTCCGGTCAATTTTTTTGCCGTTCATGCCGGCTACAGCGTCGAGAAAGATCCGCTTGCCGCGATCACTGAATTTAAAACCTTGGTCAGGGAGCTACACCGGGCCGATATTGAAGTGATCCTGGATGTTGTGTTCAACCATACGGCAGAAGGTGACGAGAGCGGCCCGACGTTTTGCTTCAAGGGGCTGCAGAACGGGGCGTATTACATTGTTGATAAAAAAAATGGCCAGTATGCCAATTACAGCGGCTGCGGCAATACCTGCAATGCCAACCATAGTGTCCTGCGGCGAATGATTATTGATGCCCTGCATTTCTGGGTAACCGAGATGCGGGTAGACGGTTTTCGCTTTGATCTGGCGTCGGTACTGGCGCGAGATAGCCAGGGCCACCCGATGAGAGAGCCGCCCCTGTTATGGTCAATCGATTCGGATCCTATCCTGAGTAGTACCAAGATCTTTGCCGAAGCCTGGGATGCTGCCGGCCTGTATCAGGTCGGCTCGTTCATTGGTGACCGCTGGAACGAGTGGAACGGTAAGTACCGTGATGATGTGCGGGCCTTCTGGCGCGGTGACAGCGGGAGTATCAGCCAGTTTGCCTCCCGTATTCTGGGATCGCCCGATATCTACTGCAGTAACCGCCATTCGCCGCATCGTTCGGTCAATTTTATCTGTGCTCATGATGGCTTCACTCTCAATGACCTGGTCAGCTATAGCGAAAAGCATAACTGGGATAATGGCGAGGCCAACCGGGACGGTGACAACCATAATCTGTCGAACAACTATGGTGTGGAAGGGCCGACAGATATTGCCGAGGTCGAGGCGCTTCGAAACCGTCAGTGTAAAAATATGCTGGCAACACTATTACTCTCATTGGGAACACCGATGATTTCGATGGGGGATGAAGTCCGGCGTACCCAGCAGGGCAATAACAATGCCTATTGCCAGGATAATGAAATCAGCTGGTTTGACTGGCGCCTGGTCGACAAGCACGCCGATATGCTCAGGTTCGTGATGTTAATGAATCAGATCCGGCGCACCGAGCCGACCATTGAATGGAACATGCATATGTCGCTGAGCTCGGTGCTCGAGAATGTCGGGATCAACTGGCATGGACTTCAGCCGCACAAACCTGACTGGTCTGAACATTCTCACTCGCTGGCAACAACCGTGATTCACCCTATTAGCGAGGATGAGCTATATGTCATCTGCAATGCCTACTGGGACCCGCTGGTGTTCACCTTGCCGGATCGCGATGATCGGGATTGGCACCTGCTGGTCA
>NZ_JAKRFQ010000196.1 GCF_022347985.1 Photobacterium sp. OFAV2-7 | reverse complement strand
ATTCGTCCTGCGCCCGGCTATCCGGCCTGTCCGGAGCATACGGAAAAAGGGGAGATTTGGAAGCTGCTGGATGTTGAATCAAATACCGGAATGAAGCTGACTGAAAGCTATGCGATGTGGCCGGGAGCGGCTGTGTCTGGCTGGTATTTCTCACATCCTGACACGCGTTACTTTGCGGTGGCACAGATACAAGATGATCAGCGTGACAGCTATGCCGAGCGCAAAGGCTGGGATTTGGTTGAAGCTGAAAAATGGCTGGGTCCAAACCTATAATGTTGCCTCGATAGGGAAATAAACAGGGCGCCGTTTGGCGCCCTGTTTGTTGTTAAGATCTATGAAGGTTTATTCGAATATTTTCTGATGCAGCTCTTTCACGACTGATTTGGCATCTTGTTCCTTAACGAGGAAGCAAAGATTGTGTGGGCTGGCACCATAGCAGATCATACGCAGGTTATAGTCTTCCAATGTCCCGAAGATTTGCTTGGCCGAACCTTTGGTGCTGCTCATCTGATTGCCGATAAGCGCTACGAGACACAGGCCTTGTTCAACCTCGACGCGGCACAGTTTGCTAAGCGCTTCAACTGCTTTTGGCGGTAGGGTCGGTGCGCCGCCGCCGGTATCGGTCTGATCCAGTGTTAGCGAGACACTCACCTCTGAAGTGGTGATGAGATCGACAGATATCTTGTGCTCGGCGAGAATACGGAACACTTCGGCCAGGAAGCCATAGGCGTGGAACATATTGAGGCTTGTCAGTGTCACCATTGTTTGGTTACAACGCAGGGCCAGTGCCCGAAATAGCGGCGCGTCATCAACGCTTTCACGGATCCATGTGCCGCCTTGTTCCGGTGCTTTGGACGAACCGATAAATACCGGGATCTGCTGGCGTACAGCCGGTACCAGGGTCGAAGGGTGGAGGATCTTGGCACCGAAGTTAGCCATTTCCGAGGCTTCGCTAAAGCTGATTTCTTTGATTGGCTTGGCCGCTGCCGCTATACGGGGATCGGTGGTGTACATTCCCGGCACATCGGTCCATATCTCCAGTGTTGATGCATCCACAGCCTCGGCTACCAGAGCCGCACTGTAGTCACTGCCCCCACGCCCCAACGTCGTGGTTTGCCCTTCGCTGTCAGAGCCAATGAACCCCTGTGATACCACGACCTGATTTTCCAGTAGCGGCTGGAGTTTGTCCGTCGCAAGCTGGCGAATGGCCTCAGGTTGCGGGATGGCTTTTCCGAACTGGCTGTCTGTTCGCATGATGTCACGAATATCGAAACGTACAGTGTCGACACCCATTTCATTGAGGATTTGGGTAAACAGGTGAGTGGATAGTAATTCACCGTGGGAAACCAGTTGGTCAGTTAACTGCACGCTTGGTTGCGAGGCTGCTTGTTCTGCTAATGTAGACACTGAGTCTAATAAGCTATCGATTTCTGAAGCCACCTTCTCTGGCGACTGCAGTTCGCTGAGCACGCTGTGATGAATTTGGCCTAGTCGCGTTAAAAGTTGTTGGCGACGGTCAGATTCAGTCACCCCATTGGCCAGTTCGACAAGCAGGTTAGTCACGCCGGAACATGCACTGATTAAGACGATACGGGCGGCTGGGTTATTCTTGATGATGGCGGCACTACGACTCATCGCCGTAAAATCGGCAACGCTGGTTCCACCAAACTTTGCAACAGTCAGGGCTGTGGCATGATTATCTACAGGGCTCAAAGCAAGTCTCCCAATAATAGTAAAATTATAACGAAAAATAGGGAATTTACTCGGGAGGGTATTCCCGACGTCCAATTGTCAGGAGAGCAGATAGGCGAGACGTATTGATAGCGCTACAACCAGAAGCTCCCCACCTTTCATTTAAGAAAGGTGACAGCCAGAAGGATTCAACCTTCGTGGCCGATACTGCAGGCCCCCTGTCCAGCAGTATCTCGGCGTTACTCCCCCTCTCGTATGCTGCCTTGGGGTGGGGCCCCGCAACATAGATACCTGGGTAACGCTCCTCTTCTGTTTTTACCCGATGATATTTTTCTCATCAGGGTGAACAAAAAACGATCTCCATTGAAGCGAATTTGTTGCTTGTTTGTCAATGCTTGTGTGGAAAATTATGCAAATAAATTGCAATAAACTTGCAAGGCAATTTGCATGCTTTTGCCACATGACTTGCTTCGCAATGAAATTCCTTTAATACTGGTTATCTGCGCGAAGGCCTGCTGGTGCGACAGTAGTGATTTAGTTACTAAGCATTTCGCTGGCATAGCATTGCGACCCTACACAGCTCTTCAGGGAATCACCGAACTCTTATAAAAGGGAGATACAATAATGACAATCGGTAGTTTTTATCCGCCACAACGTACATTAATGGGCCCAGGTCCGTCTGATATTTACCCACAGGTGCTACAGGCGCTGAGCCGTCCGACGATCGGCCACCTGGATCCTCTGTTTATCGGCATGATGGATGAGCTGAAGCAGTTGCTGCAATATGCTTTCCAGACCCAAAATACGTTCACTATCGCCGTTTCGGCCCCTGGCAGTGCCGGGATGGAAGCTTGTTTCGTTAACCTGGTTGAGCCGGGTGACAAAGTGATTGTCTGCCGTAACGGTGTGTTTGGTGAGCGGATGCGCGAGAATGTCGAGCGCTGTGGCGGCGTTGCTGTCATGGTGGACAATGCATGGGGCGAGCCGGTGGATCCGAGCCTGGTTGAGCAGGCTCTGGCGGCTAATCCGGATGCCAAAATTGTTGCCTTCGTCCATGCCGAAACATCTACCGGAGCCCTGACTGATGCCGAGGCGATTGCCAAGCTTGCCAGGCAGCATGATTGCCTGACAATTGTCGATGCCGTTACCTCGCTGGGTGGAGTACCCCTGCTGGTGGATGAGTGGCAGCTTGATGCCGTTTATTCAGGTAGCCAGAAGTGCCTGTCGTGTGTGCCGGGCTTGTCGCCGTTGACCTTTTCGCAGCGTGCTGTCGATAAGATCCAAAGCCGTAAAACACCGGTACAAAGCTGGTTCCTGGATCAAAGCCTAGTATTAGGGTATTGGAGCGGGGAGGGCAAGCGCAGCTACCACCATACCGCACCGGTTAATAGCCTGTATGCGCTGCATGAAGCGCTTGTTCTATTAAAGAATGAAGGTCTGGAAAATGCCTGGCAGCGTCATAAAGATGTTCATCTTGAGCTTCGCGAAGGGCTGGAAAAGTTAGGCATTGAGTTTGTGGTTGATGAAGCCAGTCGTCTGCCGCAGTTGAATGCGGTACATATCCCAGACGGTGTTGATGACGCCCTGGTACGCAAGACCTTGCTTGAGCGTTATAACCTGGAAATCGGTGCAGGACTTGGTGCGCTGGCCGGTAAAGCCTGGCGTATAGGCTTGATGGGTTATGCCGCCCGTAGTGAAAATGTCGCTTTGTGTCTGAAAGCCCTGGAAACAACACTGAAGTAATGCTTTAGCAATTACGCATTTGTGAAAAACGGCTACTTCGGTAGCCGTTTTGTTTTTGAGGAGATGCTAAGTTATTTCGTCGCTGCAGGCTGGTGTGTTTACTTACCTGTATCCGGAGCAGCCTGGCTCAGAATTGGCGTTGCCTCACTCGTGGCAAAGTCCATATTAGGAAACAGATATTGCGCCTCTTGCCGAATCTGCTCTGCCTGACTGGTATTGCCGAGCAGGTGATAGGCGGCGATGAGATTTTGATACAGCGCCGGACGAGGCCAGTTAACCGCTTTCTGTGTTGCCCATTGGATGTATTCATTGATCAGGGTCGGGTTGTTTGAACTCGCCCCAAGCTGAAGCTGAGTAACATGCAAATCCCATTCAAATCGATGTTTCCACGCCCAGGGGTTATTGACCTTGAGCAGGTAGTCAACATTGATCGGGCGTGTCGTTTCGTATTTTGTGAGCAGATGGCCAGAGTACAGTGTTGTGACCATAAAGCTGGTGGTGGCGATAGGTAACAGCAGAAACAATACGCGAATGGCCAGTACATAGTTTGCCTTGAACCGATAATACTTGGCTGTCAGGTTATCTACCCAATAGATCAGAATAATGAAGATCACCCAGTGTGCCAGAGAATGGTAAAAGGGGTATTCGAGCTGGGTATGCAGTGTTATCGGAAAAAATAGCCCCACCAACGCCAGCTGGGTTCCTTCACGGGCTTTCTTGATTTTTGCAAAGACGGCTGCCGCCGCCAGGAGCAGTGCCAAGAGCGGGATGACCCCTCCCTCAGATGCCCAGTAAAGCAATTCATTGTGCGGATGATCGAGCGCAGCCATCCCGAAATGTTGCTCGGGATCGGCATGATGCCATTGGGCTGTTTGGGTAATGAATGACGTTTCAAATGTACCGTAGCCATAGCCTGTCAGCGGCTGTTTCAAAAACATATTGAAGGCTTGCGGAATATGAATGGAACGTGCGCTCTCCAGGCTGACCTTTTTCTCAGCGGGCGTCCAGCCCGTGCTGCTCGTTAGGTTCCAGGATGCACTCAGACCAAGCGCTATCATTAGCAGCCACATCCGGTACGGTGCCTTGGCAGCAAAGCGACGCAGGTAGGGGATCATCAACCCGGTACCGATAATGGCTCCCAGCCAGCCAGTACGGGAGCTAAGTACAACCAGCATGGGAATGGTGATAACAGGCGTTAGCAGCAAAAACAGCTGTTGCCAGGACCACTTGCCACGGTACATCGGGATACGAGCCAGTAAGTAAGCGGATAACACCAAACCGGTCGCCAGGAAGCTGGCCATCACATTGGGTTGTTGAAAAATACCGTAAGGACGGTTGCCAATGGTGTCGTAGCCCATCCAGTTATCGGGCTCTAGCCATATAAACTGGTACCAGCTGAGAGAGGCCTGGATCCAGACCGCAATCAGAACCATCCATAACATGCGTTGGCGTTGACTATGGGTGAACGAAAATTGCTGCAGGCAGATGAAAAATATCAGCCCGGCCCAAAGGGCCAATAAGCGGTTGATCACCTCTGAACCGACAGCGTTTTGGTAAAAGGCCGGTACTGTCAGCAGAGTACAGCAGGCAATCAGAATCAAGGTCAGGCGGGAATAGCGCCAGGTCTTCTGGCGGCATATTTCGAACAGTCCGAAGGCAACAGCGAAGCTAAAGGGGATCCAGCTGGCAGCATTGAATGAGAGCTCCAGCCCAGAGCCCCCCGGGTTGTGCTGGAAGTAATGCATAGCCAGCAAAAAGAGGAAACCGATAGAGGCCAGAAACGGACGCACCATCGGTTTGCTTATCTTTTGTTCTGCCAGTCTGGTGCCTTGTACATGTAACACAGTCATGGTGATTCTGAGCCTGTTGAGCTTGTTCTGATACTAAACAGGCTGATTGATACCAGCCTGAGTGTTATTTGTCATGCCTTATTTTGCTTTATTGCGTCAGACTTGGCAGCAATGGTTTGAGGAAGCGTGCCGTATGGGAGCCATCAACCAGCGCGACTTGCTCCGGTGTGCCTGTTGCAACAATTTCACCGCCTCCGCTGCCGCCTTCCGGACCGAGATCGATGATCCAGTCGGCTGTTTTGATCACATCGAGATTATGCTCGATAACAACAATAGTATTGCCGTGATCTCTCAGGCGGTGCAGTACCGACAGCAGTTGCTGAATATCATGGAAGTGTAAGCCAGTTGTCGGCTCATCCAGAATATACAGGGTTTTTCCGGTATCACGCTTGGACAGTTCTCGGGCTAGTTTAACGCGCTGTGCCTCACCGCCGGACAATGTTGTCGCTGCCTGACCAAGCCGGATATACGATAAGCCGACATCGATTAATGTCTGCAATTTTCTCGCGATTGCTGGAACCGGATCAAAGTATTCCCTGGCATCTTCCACCGTGAGCTCCAGGACTTCGTCAATACTCTTGCCCTTGTAGCGGATCTCCAGCGTTTCGCGGTTATAACGCTTGCCCTTACACGAATCACAAGGCACGTAGACATCCGGCAGGAAGTGCATCTCTACCTTGATCACCCCGTCACCCTGGCAGGCCTCGCAGCGTCCACCTTTCACATTAAAGCTGAAGCGGCCTGGCTTATAGCCTCGGGCGCGGGACTCCTGCGTACCGGCAAACAGCTCCCTGATAGGGGTAAAGATCCCGGTGTAGGTGGCAGGGTTGGAGCGTGGTGTACGGCCAATCGGGCTCTGGTCGATATCGATAACTTTGTCGCAGTGCTCCAGATCATGGATCTCGCGGTACGGAGCGGCATCGCCGGATGTTGCGCCATTTAACTGGTGGTGGGCAATGCGGAAGAAGGTATCGTTGATAAGGGTTGATTTACCAGAGCCTGATACCCCGGTGATACAGGTGAACAGGCCGACCGGAATTTCAACGTCGACATTTTTCAGGTTATTACCGGTTGCGCCCAGTAGCTTGACGGTCTTCTCCGGGTTGAACTCGATACGCTGCTCGGGCACCACAATCGACTTGGTACCGCTGAGGTATTGTCCGGTCAATGAGGTTTCAGCGTCAAGAATATCATTCAGTCCACCTTCGGCTATCACCTGGCCACCGTGGACACCGGCTCCCGGGCCGATATCGATAACATGGTCGGCGGTGCGGATGGCGTCTTCATCGTGTTCGACCACGATGACGGTGTTACCGAGATCGCGCAGGTGGGTCAGGGTCTTTAGCAGGCGCTCATTATCACGCTGGTGGAGACCGATTGATGGCTCGTCGAGGACATACATAACACCCACCAGGCCGGCACCAATCTGGCTGGCAAGACGGATACGCTGTGCCTCTCCCCCCGACAGTGTTTCGGCACTGCGAGAGAGGTTGAGGTAGTTCAAGCCGACGTTGACCAGGAAGTTGAGGCGGTCACAGATCTCCTTGAGCACTTTTTCTGCGATCTG
>NZ_JAKRFQ010000195.1 GCF_022347985.1 Photobacterium sp. OFAV2-7 | reverse complement strand
TTGGCCCGGCTTTCGACAATCAGCATGGCCTGATGAAAAGAGGCCTGAATATCAACCGCTGTCAGCGAGCTGTTGGCCGACTGTTTCTTTGAAAAACTGCGCAGGGTCGAGATGATCCGCCCCATGCGAGAGGTCAGGTTGTCGATTTTTTCCAGACTGACCGGCAGCTGGGTGTAGTTTTCCTTGTTGATTGCCATTTTGGTGGCAAAGACATGGGTCGAGATGGCTGACAGGGGCTGGTTAAGCTCATGGGCCAGCGAGGTCATTGTCTGGCCGACGACGGCCATTTTGGCGGCCTGAATCAAATCATCCTGGGTCGCCCGCAGATCCGCCTCGACGCGTTTTCGATCCTCTACTTCGGCTTTTAGCTGGCGGTTACGGTTGGTGAGGGACTGGGTCTTTTCCCGGACCATGTTTTCCAGCCAGCGGGCAGCGTTTTCCTGTTCGGTGATATCGGTCATCGTGACAATGACCTTGTCGTTGTTCCCCTGTTTGAACAGGCGAAAGTCCAGTCGCAGATAGAGCTTGTTATCATCACTGTGGCTGTGCATCAGGGTCAGGTTGCAGGCCCGGTTGCTGAGCAACGGGCTGGTATTGGCAAACAGGGCCTGAAGCCGCTGTTGCATGTTATCGCTAAACAGGGTCCAGATTGTCTGTTTGACAGGTGATGCATCGTAGTTGAACAAGGCCTGCGCGCTGGGGTTGACGGATTCGACTACGCCGTCCAGGTTGCAGGTGATAATACTGGCCTGGGTATTGTTAATTAGGTTCAGTGCATTGCTTTGCTGCATTTCCTGCATCTGGCGGCAGAAGTAGCGCAGGTTATCGCCCAGCATACCGATTTCGTCATTGCCGGTGACCTGGATATTGGCGTTAAGTCGGTTGTTGGCGACAGAATACAAATCTTGCGACAGCAGGTTGAGTCGTTTGACGATACCGCGGCCGACAAGGTAGATAGAGAGGGTCACTGTCAGGAATATAGACAACAGCACGACGCCGAACAGGACTATGTTGCTGATCTTGATCGAGTGGTTTGTCTGCTCGTTGAGTTGCTTGAGAGAGGTATTCTCCTGTTCAACCATGGCCTGGATCAGCTCTTCCTGGTACTCCAGCCGGGTCTGGATCTGGCCCTCATACAACCTGATGGAGTTGTGCAGCTCGACATCAAGCCTCAACTGTTCCTCCAGCACTCCTTTCGGTTCGACGAGGGTGATCAGCTCCTGCAGCAGTTGCCGGTATGAGATGGTTGACGGGTAATGGTTCAGGTTCTGGCTCATTTTACTGATTTCTTCGGTCTTGTAGCCGATGAAGTAAAAGGCGTTGCCGAGATCCCGGTTTTTCCGCTGCTGGATGATCTCCTGCACCAGCTGGTGCAGCTCATTTTCTTTGATAGTGATTGACTGGATAAACGAAAACTCCGCCATCACGTCGGTGATCGCCTCGGTATTGATCGCGTTGGGCAGCATTCGGGTAACCTGCCACTCGACCTCCTGGCGCAGCGGTGTAAGCTCATCGACCAGATCCTGATGGAGCCACTTGATGGCATTTTCTGTCTGGGCCAGCGAGTACATGTGCGTATTACGTCGGTATAGCAACCCAACATAGGCCGAAATATCCGTCAGTAGAGTTTCATGCTCGGCCTTGATTGCCGGGTAGAATTTCAAGTTCGCCGTTTCTTTGATAGCAGCCGATATCTGTTCTAGCTTGGTGGTGATATTTTGCTTGAGCTCGGCATGTAAAATCGGATCAGTATTATTGCTGAGCATATTAAGAGCAGCCTGAAGCCCAGCCGTATTTCTTTCCAGCTGGTAACTGACCCGCAGGGTCGGCATGTTTTTCTCGATGATGGTGTTAACCTGGGTATTCAGGTTTTCCCAGTTAACAACGGCAATCAGGCTGACACTTATGGTCAACAGGGCCATAAAGCCGATGGAGGCGACCAGGCGATTGCCAATGGTATTTCTCAGCAACATCACTGCACCTCTTTGATAGCTGTGAGGAGCTGCTCTGAGATGAGAATCGATTCCTCCAGCTGTTTACTCATCACCCGGCGCCAGCGCTTGACGCTCTTGGCGGTATGCACATCTGTCTGAGAGTGGATCAGGGCTTGGTTGTAGGCGATGCTGTTGGCCTGCGCATCGCTGACAGGCGGCGATGAAGCCAGCTCGATGGCGCGCTGATATTGCTGTTGCTGCGCATCGGTTAACGATGGTTGCCGGGCTAGCTGGTGAATGTGGCGCCATGCCTGGTTGAGCAAATCCAGCTGATGGTTGATGATTTGGTCAAACAACAGCTTGATTAAGATGGTACGACGCTGCATCTGCTCATAATCAATCTGCAGCACGGTAAAAGGCTGGCTGGGCTTTTGGTGCAGGCCATACTTGTTCAGGGAGCTGGTAGATAGACTTTGCTGCACGTTGTCAGACAGCAGGAAACTGATGAAATCCAAACTGTGGCTGGCTTGGTGGCGGTTTTTGACCGCCGCGATATAGCTAGGTAGCCGTGGGCTTTGTTCCTGGTAGTGAAACCCGATAAATGGAAACTGTTTTTGATCTTCAAAGGCAAAGCTGTCAATAACAGGGCCTACGCCGGTTAGACCGCGAGATATGGCATCGCTGACGCCAAAACTGCGTGCCGAGACGGAAGCAAGGTTGCCGCCAATTTGGAGTAGTAATTTCCAGCCGTCTGTCCAGCCGTACTGTTGCAAGATGTTTTCGACCATTAGATGCGTAGTGCCGGATCGGCCGGGGCTGCTCATAATCAGGTGCCGGAAATATTGTGGTTCGGCCAGGCTCTCCCAAGTCAGGGGAATATCGAGCCGGTGCTTGATCAGGTAATCCTTATTCCACATTAGCCCGTAACCTGAATAGCCGAAAACCGCGATAGAGGAGGCCGAATCCGACATGAAGGGTTGCCAGTCGTTATCTAGGTTCTGGCTAAGCGAGTCCAAGGGCAGCAGCCGGTTGTTCTCTATGAGCGGCATGAACAGCGTGGGAGAGGATGAAATCACAATGTCGATATCATGATCATTCTTGCTCAGTAGGCGAAGGCCTGACTCTTCCCGTCGGTGAAGGACTTTTATGACTGCATCCGGGTAGTGTTGCTGAAACTGTTGGGTGACCGGCGTGATCGATGATTCGGTAAAAGTCGTCAGAATAATCAATTGTTTCGTAGGGGCAGCAATACAGGCTGATGAAAAAGATAGCATTAATATAATAAATCGAATCATGATCTTTACTATTTACCTTGTATTGAGAGCCCCTGTATACAAGGTTACTTCGCAGGATTGTAGTGAATTAAACGAGGCGATGAATGATTTTCTAAGATGCTATCGATTTTATAGTTATACAGGTTAACTTTCGGTCAATAGTGACTCATCTTGGTGTCAAGATTTGTTGGATGTCACATTTTATTGCTGTTATGGCAAGAGGACAAGCGATGTTAGTGTGAGCGCAGAGTTAACGGTGCTGGCTGTTGAATAGAAAGTCGGAATTAGGTAAATAGTTATGGCGAGAATTAAATTTCATCCGGCTTGGGAAATAAAAAAGCCGGAGTTTTCCCCCGGCTTAGTCATTCCTAACGTTAGCGGTTAGGCATTTTGAATCTGTTGGATTTCTGTCGCCGACAGGTGATATTGACGAGGGCAGTTACGCCATGTCTGAAGCATGCGGTGGTATTTCTCTAGCATCGGGACCTGGCTGTTGAACATGTGTTCAGACTTGTCAAACTGTGGGTATAGGCCTTCTTCGTCGGTCAGGAAACGAACGTAATGGACAAGTTGAGATTCTGTTGCTGCATCAAAACCCAGGAATTGCAGGCGGCGCTGATCAACCTGTTTCTGGTTGTCTTCGCTGAGCATTTTGAATGATTCCTGCATCGCGTGATACATTTCCATAAAGTCAATTACGTTACGGCAGTCTTCTTCTTCCAGGCAGCCGAAGTCTTTATCCAGTTCACGCATCTGCAGACCATAGCCGCGCTCGACAATCGTTTGCAGGCGACGGTATTTTGCTGCGTTCTCCGGGTTCATTTTCGACATCAGATAATACTGGTTAGATAGAATAAGACGTTGTGCGTTGGTCATTTCCATAATCGTAGGCCTTTAATATTGTATTGAGCTGGCATTGAGATTATCAGGTTGAAGGTAAAAAAAATTGATCTGACTCCGTCTTGCCAATGATTTTTTGTTAAATAAAATTGACTGGCTAAAGCTTGTGCAATCAGGCTTGAAGTCGATATTTAACAATTTTTTATCCCTGTTTTTTACAAGGTTATAGATGGGCTATCCTGTTGATATAACTTTAGCTTATTTGGCATAGAAGGTACTGCAAGGATGACGATGCTACAGTGGATTGGCTATCTGGTTTGGCTGCTGATTTTGGTGGTGAGTTTTCCTCGGGAGTTCTGGCCCAAGTTTCGAGCGGAGAAAGATTATCAGCACCTGGTGCTGGGAACGATTGTGATCCTGTTCTTGCTATGGAGTCTGAGGGCAGGGATCGCTGAAGGGCTGCAAGTGCATTTTCTTGCTTTAACGGTATTGGTATTGTCGCACGGTTGGCAAATTGCCGGCCTGATAGGATCTATTGTCACTATATTACTGGTGGCCGTGGGAGTGGTCGAGTTGCCCGGTGCCGGTTTATATGCGTTAACCGGTGTTATCTTACCTGCCATATTCAGTTTCGGTGTCTTTCTATTTAGCTACCGCTATATGGCAAGGCATATGTTTATTTATATCTTTGTTGCTGCCTTCTTTAATGGTGCATTGACCATGGTCGCTCATTTGCTGCTGACTAGCGGCTGGATGTATTTTGATTATGGCTATTCGTGGGACTATATCGTCGATAATTATTTGGTGCTGCTTCCGTTGCTGCTTTTTCCCGAAGCCTTGATAAACGGCATGGCTATTACTCTATTGGTTGTATATAAGCCGGAATGGGTGAGAACTTTTGCTGATCGTGACTATATTTACCCCTCCAATAAGAAAGATAAATAAGTTGCATGGAATAAAAACGCCAGACGATGTGCTGGCGTTTTTTTGCGTTTAACCGTTTAGTTTGATAACCGGTGAGCGGCTTAGCTCAATCCGACGATATTGCCGTCGTCATCAATGTCCAATGCCATGTAGGCTGGCTTTTCAGGTAGCCCCGGCATCGTCATTACATTGCCGCACAGCGCATAGACAAAGCCGGCTCCGGCACATAAGCGCAGTTCGCGGACCGGGACAATGAAATCTGACGGCGCGCCTTTCTGGCTTGGATCATGGGTGATCGAAAGCGGTGTCTTGGCCATACAGACAGCGAGGTTGTCGTGACCTTGTTTTTTCAGTTCGGCCAGCTGTTGTTTGGCCAGCGGTGACAGTTCGACGCCACGGCCGCCATAGCCGACCTCGGCAAGGGTCATCAGCTTTTCTTCCAGGGTTTGATCCAGTGAATACAGCGGCTTGAACTGTGTCGGCGTCTGGCAGGCGCTAACAACAGCTTGTGCCAGTTCGGTAGCCCCTTCGCCGCCTTTGCCAAAGGCTTCGCTGATTGCGACATCGACATAGCAACCAAAATCTTCCTCGCGGATCCAGGTCTTGAGCAAGTTAAGTTCGGCATCGGTGTCCTGCGGGAAGCGGTTTATTGCTACCACCACCGGAATGCCGTATTTAGCGGCATTGCGAATATGCCACTTCAGGTTTTCAAAGCCACCCAGCAGGGCTTTTTCATCCGGGGAGAAAATCGCGTCTGGCAGGGCCTGGCCTGGTCGTAAATCATAACAGCCGGAGTTGGCTTTCAGGCCACGCAAGGTGGCGACGACAACCGCACAGTCAGGGCCGCGTTCTGCTTGTTGAGCCTTGATGTTGCAGGCTTTCTCAAAGCCCATGTCCGAGCCGAAGCCACCCTCGGTGATGGTGTAATCACTCAGCTTCAACGCAATGCGATCAGCAATGATCGACGAGTTGCCGTGGGCGATGTTGGCAAACGGCCCGGCATGGATCAGCGTGGGAACACCTTCCAGTGTCTGCATCAGGGTCGGTTCGATAGCCTCGCACATGGTCACGGCCATTGCGCCGGCAACCTGGAGATCTTCGGCCGTTACCGGCTGGCCGTCGATGTTGTAGGCCAATACCAGTCGACCAAGACGTTGGCGCATATCGGCCAGATCTTTGGACAGGGCCAAAATGGCCATCAGTTCGGAAGCAGCAGAAATATCGAAGCCGTCGTTACGGGCGATCCCGTTGATAGTTTTGCCCGGCTCGTTGTTGCCGACAGTGATCATTCGCAGGGCACGATCGTTATGGTCCATTACCCGTTTCCAGCAAATGCGTTGGATATCAATCCGAAGCGGGGTCAGGGCGGTCTTTTCGGCAAATGCTTCATAACCGTGGCGCTCTTCGTGGTAGAGACGGGCATCCAGTGCGGCGGCTGCCAGGTTATGGGCGGCCGTCACGGCGTGGATGTCGCCGGTGAGGTGCAGGTTGAGTTTTTCCATCGGCGCCACTTGACTGTAGCCGCCGCCGGCAGCGCCGCCCTTGACGCCAAATACCGGTCCCATCGAGGGTTGGCGAATACAGGCCATAACGCGTTGGTTTATTTTGGCCAGTCCCTGTGCCAAGCCGATGGTGGTGACGGTCTTGCCTTCGCCCAGTGGCGTCGGGGTGATGGCGGTAACCAGTACCAGTTTGCCTTCTTTGTTGTTATTCAGGCGCTTAAGGATCGAGGGTTTTACTTTTGCTTTTAGCGTACCCTGTGGGGTTAGATCATCCGGCAAAATGCCAGCGTGTTGAGCGATGTGATCAATTGGAGTGAGTGTGGTTTCACGGCAAATTTGAATATCACTTTTCATGGGGCCATAACCTCGCATCGGTAGCAAT
>NZ_JAKRFQ010000194.1 GCF_022347985.1 Photobacterium sp. OFAV2-7 | reverse complement strand
TCTGTGTAATACTTTCCACCTGTGGCTGCGTCCGGGTCAGGAAGTGATGAAAATGCATGGTGATCTGCATGACTTTATGCAGTGGCAGGGCCCGATCCTGACTGATTCAGGCGGCTTCCAGGTATTCAGCCTTGGCGATATCCGTAAAATTACCGAGGAAGGTGTTCACTTCCGCAACCCGGTGAACGGTGACAAGATTTTCATGGATGCCGAGAAGTCGATGGAAATCCAGAAAGATCTGGGCTCAGACATCGTGATGATCTTCGATGAGTGTACGCCGTACCCGGCGACACACGATGAAGCGAAGAAGTCGATGGAGATGTCTCTGCGCTGGGCACAGCGTAGCCGCAACCATTTTGACAAACTTGGTAACAAAAATGCGCTATTCGGTATCGTACAGGGTAGTGTATATGAAGACTTGCGTGATGTTTCTGTTGAAGGTCTGACTAATATCGGCTTTGATGGTTATGCGGTAGGTGGCCTGGCAGTTGGTGAACCGAAAGAAGACATGCACCGTGTGCTTGAGCATACGTGTCCTCAGCTGCCGGAAGACAAGCCACGTTACCTGATGGGAGTTGGCAAGCCGGAAGACTTGGTTGAGGGTGTTCGTCGCGGTATCGATATGTTCGATTGCGTGATGCCGACCCGAAATGCCCGTAATGGACACCTATTTGTCACCGGTGGTGTGATCAAGATCCGCAATGCGAAACATAAAACGGATACAACCCCTCTCGATCCGCACTGTGACTGTTACACTTGTCGCAACTATTCGAAGGCGTATCTGTATCACCTGGATAAGTGTAATGAAATTCTGGGTGCACGCCTTAATACAATCCACAACTTACGTTACTACCAGCGTTTGATGGCAAGTATCCGTAAGGCGATTGAAGAAGATCGTTTCGATGCCTTTGTAGAAGAGTTCTACGCGCGTCGAGACCGTGAAGTTCCACCGTTGAAAAACGCTTAACAATAAACGAGGACGTTAATAAATGAGTCTTTTCATTTCTCAGGCACATGCCGCAGCTGAAGGTGCACCACAGGGCGGCGGTATGCAGCTATTCATCATGCTGGGTCTGTTCGCAGTTATTTTTTACTTCATGATTTACCGTCCGCAGGCGAAGCGCGTTAAGGAGCATAAGAACCTGATGTCTTCCATGGGCAAAGGTGACGAAGTGCTAACCAATGGTGGTCTGGTGGGTAAAATCACTAAGGTCTCCGACGAGAACGACTACATTGTTATTGCGCTGAATGACACAACTGAAGTAACAATCAAAAAAGATTTCGTTTCTGCAGTTCTGCCAAAAGGCACAATGAAATCTCTGTAATTTTTTGCTCTGAAGGATCACAGCAGTGTTAAACCGTTATCCCTTGTGGAAGAACCTGATGGTGGTGTTTACACTGCTCATCGGTCTGCTATATGCACTTCCCAATGTTTACGGTGAAGATCCGGCAATTCAAATCTCCGGGGCGCGTGGCGCCTCGGCAGATATGTCAACGCTGGATGCAGTCACCGAAGATTTAAATCAAAATCAACTCTCTTACAAATCTGTCGCTTTCGAAAACGGTACTGTACTTGTCCGCTTTAACGATACTGATACCCAGATCAGTGCCCGCGATATTCTCAATGAACAGCTTGGTGATGACTTCGTCGTCGCACTAAACCTTGCAGCATCGACTCCTGACTGGCTTGAATCCATCGGCGCGACCCCAATGAAACTGGGTCTGGACTTGCGCGGCGGTGTGCATTTCCTAATGGAAGTCGATATGGATGCAGCAATGGACAAGTTGCTGGGTCAGCAGGAAGAGACCTTCCGTACTGAACTGCGCGAAGCGAAAATCCGCTACCGTGCTATCAGTAAGACCGATACTTCGGTTGAAGTTCGCCTGCGTAATGCCGAGCAGCTGGCTCAGGCTAAAATCGAGCTGTCCAAGCTTCATCCGGATATGTTGTTCACCGATAGCGACAGCAATGGCCGTTTTGTGCTTTCGGCTCAGTTTACTGAGGCGCGCCTTCAGGAAATTCGCAACTACGCCGTTGACCAGAACATCACCATTCTACGTAACCGTGTAAATGAGCTTGGTGTCGCCGAGCCACTGGTACAGCGTCAGGGTGCAAACCGCATCGTTGTCGAGCTACCGGGTGTTCAGGATACTGCGCGTGCGAAAGAAATTTTGGGTGCGACAGCAACGCTGGAATTCCGTGAAGTGGATAGCACCGCTGACGTAGCGGCAGCTGCTTCTGGCCGTGCACCGGCAGGTAGCGAGGTGAAATACACCCGTGACCAGCGTCCGGTCGTGCTGAAAAAACGTGTGATTCTATCCGGTTCTCATATTACTGACGCAAGCTCAAGCGCTGATGAATATGGCCGTCCTCAGGTTAATATTTCGCTCGATAGCGAAGGTGGCAGCAAGATGACAGCCTTCTCACGTAATAACGTGGGCAAGCTGATGGCTACAGTGTTTACCGAATATAAAGACAGCGGCGATCGCGATGCCAACGGCAAAGTGATTCTTGAGAAACACGAAGAAGTGATCAACCAGGCGACCATTCAGACTGCACTGGGTCGTAACTTCCGTATTACCGGTATCGACTCTCAGTCCGAAGCGCATAACCTGGCACTGCTACTGCGTGCAGGTGCTCTGATTGCGCCTATCTCTATTGTCGAAGAACGTACTATCGGTCCGTCAATGGGTCAGCAGAATATCGATATGGGTATTCAGGCAATGATCTGGGGTATGGTTGCCGTTATGCTGTTTACGCTGGTGTATTACCGCCGTTTCGGTCTGTTTGCCAATATGGCTCTGCTGATGAACCTGGTAATGATTATAGGTGTCATGTCGATGATCCCAGGGGCAACTATGACCTTGCCGGGTATTGCCGGTATTGTTCTGACAGTCGGTATGGCTGTCGATGCCAACGTACTGATCTTTGAGCGTATCCGTGAAGAGCTTCGTGAGGGCCGCAGTCCTCAGCATGCCATTCAGCAAGGTTATGCCAATGCACTGAGTACGATTGCCGATGCCAACATTACAACTCTGATCACCGCAATCATTCTGTTTGCCGTGGGCACAGGTGCAATTAAAGGCTTCGCGGTGACCCTGTCTATCGGTATCCTGACGTCGATGTTTACGGCGATTGTCGGAACCCGTGCAATGGTCAACCTTGTTTACGGCGGTAAGCGCGTCGATAAACTGTCGATCTAAGGAGACGCTGACATGTTTCAAATAATGAAAGCGGATAAAGTGATCGACTTTATGCGCTGGTCGAAAGGCACTTTTGTCCTGTCGATTATTATGATTGTTGCGGCAATCGCGACTGTTACCACTCAGAAACTGAACTGGGGCCTCGACTTTACCGGCGGTACACTGATCGAAGTTGGTTTCGAGCAGCCTGCTGATCTGGTCAAAATCCGTGATTCACTGGAAACAGCCGGCTTTGGCGATGCCATCGTGCAGAATTTCGGCACGGCACGTGATGTCATGGTTCGTCTGCAGCCGCGTGAAGATGCACAGGGCGAAAAGCTGGGTAACCAGATTATCGATGCCCTGAAAGTCGGTACTGGCCAAAACGTTGAAATGCGCCGCATTGAGTTTGTTGGCCCGAACGTTGGTGACGAGTTGGCTGAAGCCGGTGGTCTGGCGATTCTTGTTTCGCTGATCTGTATTCTGCTGTATGTCTCGATGCGTTTTGAGTGGCGTCTGGCAGCAGGTGCGGTACTGGCGTTGGCACACGACGTCATCATCACCATTGGTATCTTCTCTTTCACCCAGATTGAAATCGATCTGACGATTGTAGCGGCCTTGCTGACGGTTGTCGGTTACTCGCTCAACGATACCATTGTTGTATTCGACCGTATCCGTGAGAACTTCCGTAAGATGCGTAAGGGTGGACCAATCGAGGTGATGAACAGCTCGGTTACCCAGACCCTGAGCCGTACCTTGATCACCTCGGCAACAACGCTATTCGTGGTTATTGCCCTGTTCTTGAAAGGCGGTAGCATGATCCACGGTTTTGCCGCGGCGTTGTTGATCGGTATCACTGTCGGTACGTATTCCTCTATTTACGTTGCTTCGGCGCTGGCGCTTAAACTGGGTATTACCCGTGAGCACCTGATGCCACCGCAGGTAGACAAAGAAGGTGAAGAGTTCGACGCGATGCCGTAAGGTATTGTGTGAAAACGCTGAATAAAAAACGGAGCCGCAAGGCTCCGTTTTTGTATCTGCAGCTCAGTCTTTGTTAATCCTTATTTGGCCTGCCACTCACTGACTGGACGTTGCTTGCCACCGTTCATTGGATTCCCTTGCTCTAGCAGTTGGTTGAGTTTTGTATTGTGGGAGAGATCCAGGGTGGTCAGGGCGTTGTTTCTGACATTGAGTTCAGTCAACGTAGGGTTGTTAGATAAGTCCAACGCTTGCAGCTTGTTGTCAGCAACAAGCAGTGCACGTAGCTTGGGTAGTTGGGAAACAGTCAATGAATCGAGTTCATTGTCATTCAGGAACAGCTTTTCCAGTCGCTCGGACTGAGGGAGTACGAGGGTATCAATGTCATTATCGCTTAGCCGTACTTCACGCAGAGCATGGTTTTCTGACAGATCCAGAGTGTTGAGCTGGTTATCGCTGAGGTCGAGGTAGCGTAGCTCGGGATTATCAGACAGATCCAGGGAATCGAGCTGGTTGTCATCGAGTGACAGTTTACGAAGGTTCTCGAAGTACTTCACCTCGGTTGCCGAGCGGATGTTAAGGTCTTCACAATCGAGCTCGGTGATATCGTCAGGGTAGCTCTCACCTGTGTCCAGCACGCAGGCACGGAAGTTTTGGTCGGCGAAGGGAATAGCTTCGAGCGTATCGTAATGTTGTTCACAGCCAGTTAGCAGCAAGGGTAGCGAACAGGCCAATAGGCTGCTGATTAGCAGGGGGCGTGTGTTGAATGCGGGCATCAATGTCACCTAATAGAATACAGTTTTCTCGATAGGTGCAGAGTATCATAAAGAGATCTTTATACGGTATATCTAACTGTATGAAATGAAAGCACTTAGCCCTAGATAAAGAAAAGCCCCGTCAGCGTCGCTGGCGGGGCTTGGTTTGGTCAGTAACCAAAAATTACTTAGTCAATGCTTCGCTGCCGTGTTCACGGATCTTGGCAAGCATTGGCTTAACGACACGAGCGTTACCAGCAACGATGTTGCCAGACGTCAGGTAGTTAGTATTACCGGTAAAGTCAGTACAGATAGCACCTGCTTCACGTGCGATTAGTTCACCCGCTGCCAGTTCCCAAGGCTTCTGGCCTAGCTTGAATACACCGTCAACGCGGCCAGCTGCCAGGTAGCAAAGATCGAGTGCTGTTGAACCACACTGACGCATGTCGTCACATTCGATGAACAGCGCGTTTTGGATCTTCATGTAGCTTTCAGCGTGTTGCTTGGCTGCAAAAGGAAGGCCTGTTGCCAGTGTTGTACCGCTTAGATCTCGTGGCTGGGAAGCACGAACGCGCTGGCTGTTAAGCTGAGCGCCAGAGCCGCGAGTTGCTGTGAATAGTTCGTTACGAGCTGGGTCGTAAACAGCAGCAACTTCTGTACGACCACGCATGCGTAGTGCTACAGAGATTGCGAAGTGAGGTAAACCGCGAACGAAGTTTTTGGTGCCATCCACTGGGTCGATGATCCACTGACACTCTTTGTCTTTGCCTTCTTTGTTACCAGTCTCTGCACCAATGATGCAGTGATCAGGGTAAGACTTAAGAATAGTGTCGATAATGATAGCTTCAGCTTCTTGATCGATGTTGGTAACAACATCATTACCTTTGTTGGCAACTTCGATTGCCTGAGGTTTTTCTAGAGATTTAATGACATGGTCACCAGCCTTTCGCGCAGCGCGAATGGCGATATTAAGCATCGGATGCATAGGATCTTCCCAACGGATGTTAAAGAACTAAAAAGCGGCGGCGAGTATATCAGAGCTAGGGCAAAAAGGAAGTGGTTATTTTTTGCCCGGAACGGTTTTTCCTATCTGCGTTAGTACTAAAAGGAATAAAATACCGGTCATAGATATAATGTTTTTACATGTTTTCTCCATTTTTGGAGAGGGTGTGTTAAAATCCTTCCGCTTTAAGAATTCGTCGGATATAGCTTTTTCATGTTAGATAAAATCAGTGTTGTTTTAGTGGGTACCTCTCATCCGGGTAATATCGGCTCGGCTGCCCGAGCGATGAAAGTGATGGGCCTGACCAATTTGGTGTTGGTCGATCCGGCTTGTGAAATCGATGAGAAATCCTATGCGCTGGCTGCTGGTGCAGCTGATATTGTCGACAATGCGAAAATTGTCCCGACCTTGGATGAAGCGATTGCTGATTGCGGCCTGGTTGTTGGTTCGAGCGCACGTTCTCGTACCCTGGAGTGGCCGCAACTCGACCCGCGTGAGTGTGGGATCAAGTCGATTGCCGAGGCCAGCAGCCACAATGTCGCTATTTTGTTTGGTCGAGAACGTACGGGACTGACCAATGAAGAACTGCAAAAGTGTCACTGTCATGTCTACATTCCTGCTAATCCGGACTACAGCTCGCTGAATCTGGCGATGGCCGTGCAGACGGTCAGCTACGAGGTCCGCATGGCGTACCTGGAGCAGCAAAAATACGATGGTGATAGCAAGGTAGAAGAATATCCGCGCGCCAAAGAGCTGGAAATGTTCTATGAGCACCTTGAAAAAGTTACCACGCAGACCCAGTTTATTAATAAGAAACATCCGGGAATGGTGATGGCGAAACTGCGTCGGCTATTTACCCGTGCTCGCCCTGAGCAGCAGGAGTTGAATATCCTGCGAGGTATCTTATCCTCAGTCGAAAAATCGCTAGAAAGTCGCG
>NZ_JAKRFQ010000193.1 GCF_022347985.1 Photobacterium sp. OFAV2-7 | reverse complement strand
ATACCTTATCTACCGGAGAAGCAGACTTAACCTCTCGGATTGAGATTACGTCCAATGATGAGTTGGGAGACATCGGTCAATCGGTAAATAATTTCATTATATACTTGCAATCTATGCTTCTGGAGATTTCACAAGCAACAGACCATATTACTGACGGTATCAAGCAACTTAATGCTCAGTCTGAGCAAAACAATCAAGCCTTAATTCAACATGCCTCAGAGACGGAGCAAGTCGTAGCAGCCATTACTGAAATGAGCGCCACGGCCGATACGGTCGCTCAGAGCGCCACGGATACGGCCGTTAATACCCAGAAGGCCAATGATGAAGCCGTGATGGCAAAAAATGATGTGTTTGAAGCGTCTGGAAGTATGAAGGTTCTGGTTGAAGAAGTCGGTACTGCATCGTCAAGCATTAATACAATGAACGAGAATACTCAGCAAATTGTCAGTGTCTTGGGGGTGATTGGCGAAATTGCAGATCAGACGAATCTGTTGGCCCTGAATGCCGCTATCGAAGCTGCACGGGCCGGTGAGCAGGGGCGTGGTTTTGCCGTGGTGGCCGATGAGGTCCGCTCGCTTGCTGCAAGAACCCAAACCAGCACGGCTGAAATTAATGAGCTTCTGACCAAGCTGCGCCAAGACACCACCAGTGCGGTTGAGGCAATGGAAGTGACGAAATCAAGCTGTGAACGTACTGCTGAAAACGCGGAAAGGGTATCAAACAGCCTGGATGCGATGACCGACTCTATTGTTGAAATCAATGACCTCAGCAGTCAAATAGCAACAGCATCTGAGGAGCAAAGCTCGGTAACCGAAGAAGTGAGCCGTAATATGAACAACATCCGGGAGATGGTGTCTGCGCTGGCTCAGAACGGACAAGCAACAGTGGACAGTACTCAAAGCCTGTCTGCTGCTAACGCTCAACTGGGCGCATTGGTGAGTAAGTTTAAATTGCATTAATCCAATGCAATTTTGTTACCGGCAACAAAACATACACTTCCCATCCCTCATTAAATAATGAGGGATTTTCTGTGCAGATACGACATGGGTTGAGCCAATAAATAGCGCCTTTATCAGAATGAGGGGCTTACTAGGGCAAATTATGAACCCGAATAACATAATAAAAGTGATAATTATTCACTGAGGCTAATATGCAATTTATAAAGAATTTGAAAATTGCGACCAAAATGCTGATTCTGGTCAGCATCCTACTTGTGCTTATGATGTGTATAGCGGGCTATGGATATCTAAAGCTGTCGCAAATTGGAGAAGAGCTGAAAGGCATTACTTCTGAGGATATTCCCCTTACGGATATTGCGACTGTTATTTCAATTCAGCAGTTTGAGTCTGCTGTATTGGTCGAGCGGACGCTAAGGAATGCGGGGCTAAAAGATGCTGACGCAGATAGTAACCTGACACATTTCAGGCAAAGCTTCGCAATCATGAACGCTACGATTAATAACAAGATAGGTGAGGCGGAAAAGCTGTTGGCACAGGCCATGCTGCACGCCACATCAGAACGCTTAAAGGATAAAGAAAAGTCGCTAAGCGCTAGTTTATCTCAGTTACGCTCCCAACATTTGCAATACGAACAGCATGTTGATGATTTAATTAAGCAGGTTGAACGAGGCAACCTGGCTGAGGCAACAAATCGGCTTGCTACACTTGAGTCGATTCAGAAGAAACTTAACCATAATCTGGAGTTGTTCCTTGTTGATGTAGAAGCGATGACTGAAGATGCGTTGCATATTGTTGAAGAACATGAACATGCAGCGATCATCGGTATGATCGTTATTGGTGTGATTGCTATTTTTTTCGGTGCAGCATGCGGGTACTGCTTTACCACCATGATTACTCGTCCTCTGAAACATGCTGTCAATGCATCAGATAAAATGGCCGATGGTGATCTCCGAGTCATTATTAATGCTGATCACAGTGATGAAACCGGTCAACTATTAAAAGCTATGAATAATATGGCCAGAAAAATGGAGATGACCATTGTCCGAATTCTTCAGTCTTCTGATCTTATTGCAACTTCAGCGGCAGATATGGCCGCCGCCACTGAGCAGACTACTCAGGCAATGAATGCCCAACAATTAAATACTGAGCATGTCGTTTCAGCAATGACTGAGATGTCTACAACTGTTCAGCAGGTGGCTGACAATGCGTTAAATACATCTCAGCTGACACAGACTGCCAGTGAAGAAGTCCATAAAGGAAGTCAGGTTGTCGTTGAGAATCAACAGGCTGTGGTCGGCCTGGTTAGCCAGGTTCAGAATGCATCTGGCAAACTTGATGAGTTAAAGCTGGAAAGTAACAATATTGGTGATTTCGTTAACAGTATCACTGAAATAGCGGATCAGACTAACCTTTTGGCACTGAATGCAGCCATTGAGGCTGCTAGGGCTGGAGAGCAGGGAAGAGGCTTTGCTGTTGTTGCCGATGAAGTTCGTTCTCTGGCAATGCGTACGCAGGACGCGACTTCTCAAATTCACAAACTGATAGAGCAGTTACAAAATAAGGCTACATCAGCGGTAGAGGTTATGGAGCTTAGCCGTCAGATGGTAGAAGAGAGTTCGGATAAAGCTGTCATTGCCAGTGAATCTTTGCAAATGCTCAATCAGTCTGTCGATGAAATTAATAGTAAAAATATAGAAGTTGCCACCATTTGTGAGCAGCAGTCGGTCGCTTCTGAAGAGATTAACCAGAGTATCGTCAGTATTAGCCAGTCAGGCAGAGAAGTGCTTGGCGGAGCAGAGCAGACGGCAAACTCGGGTCAGCAATTGGCTGAGTTGGCCGAAGAGTTAAGGGCGTTGATGCAGCAATTTAAAGTAAGAGAACAGATAGGTTAAGAGTAAAAGAAGAGACAAAACCCAGCAGAAGTGCTGGGTTTTTCGTTTGAATTGTACTAGCTCATATCTGATTTGACAGTTATCTTATTGTCTTGATACGCACCTGAAATTGTTCCATATTTTGCTGAATTTCACATTCCCATTGCATTTTCTCGCAGAGAGTTGTTACCAGATACAGTCCGATACCGTAGCCATAGTCATTGGGTTCATTTATAGAACTATCTTGGCTGGCGATTGGGTTGATGAGTGTTAAGCCTGAATCTGGTTGGAAATCAATACTGATATTTCCGTCAGCACTGTATTGCAGGGCATTTCTTACCAGATTTCTTACCAACAACTGCATCAGTACAGGGTTTGCTTCGATAAACACCTCGTGCTCAAACAGGCTGATGTTCACACTTTTATTCGCTGCCAAATATTGATTGCTTTCTATTTCTTGCTTGATGATTTCATTCAGGTCAACTTGTTGAGTCCTAAATTGGGTCAAATCATCAGACCATAGCCACAGCAGGACTTCGCTGGTGGCACACATATTGGCATTGGCCCGCTCAATTTTGTTGAGTTTATTGGCGAGCTTAGGATCTAATTGTGATTTGGTTTTATTGATTAACTCTAATGAGGCCTTGGTAATGGCCAGAGGCGTCCTTAGTTCGTGGCTTAAAACGCGTAGAAACTGTTTTTCTTTATCGTTACGCTGGTTGATTTCTATCATCGAGTGACGAATTTGTTCTGCCGCTTCATTCAATTCATTGAAACGAAAGTCAGGCATGGGGGCTGCGCTGGTGAAGTTCTGATTTTTTGCTGAGATCTGGCGGTTCCACTCGTGTAATGCGTTGATCGGTTTTATCAATGACCAACCTAAGTTGCGTATGACTCCGATGGTGAGTACGACTATGGTTAAAGCCAATAGTGAAGCGATTTCACCAACAGATAGCCCGACCATCTCGTTATTGGACAATTCATAATTGGTATGAAGAACAAAAAGTAGCCGGTCAGCATTGGAATTGTAGTAAGGCATTAAATAGAAGAACTGATCGCCTTGAGATTGAAAGTACAGCTCTTCCTCCTCCCAAGACTGATTTCCAAATACGTGTCGGACAGGTTGGGGGAGTGACTCAAATGTCGGATAGACCGCGATAGAAGCATTACTGGCAGCAGATGTGCCGTGTTCAATGTAGTTTTCTGCCTCTAATGTCATGAAGTAGTGTACGGAATCATCGAGCCCCCAGTCATATACAACAGTGATCATGTAATAAAACACGAGCAATATGACTGAGATTAGCAAGGTAATCTGCAGTGAGATATATCGGCTAATACTACGACTTAACATTGAGCTTAATCCTCTGGCGACGCT
Organism: Photobacterium sp. OFAV2-7; assembly: GCF_022347985.1. Classification (GTDB taxonomy): domain Bacteria; phylum Pseudomonadota; class Gammaproteobacteria; order Enterobacterales; family Vibrionaceae; genus Photobacterium. Next base: position 2,666 of record NZ_JAKRFQ010000193.1, on the reverse strand, counting down.
AACATCACGCCACGTCCCCGAACGGTAGTGATTAACGAGCTGACCTCAGGCAAGTCGACTACCTTGCGTAATCTGTAAATCAACATTTTGAGTGCGTCTTTGGAAGGCGCCTCGCCACCCCAGATATGGTTCTCAATGTCGACTTTAGATACAACGGCCGGACTATGCTTGGCAAGCATTTCAAGCAATTGCCATTCAGCAGCGCTTAGTGCTAATAGTTGTCCAGCTCGATAAGCTTGGCGTTCCTTCAAATCGAGAACTAAATCGGCAATTTCTATTTTATGGCCCGGCGGTTGAGTACGCTGTGCCAAGACTTTGATGCGCGCAGTTAGCTCAGCCAGTTCGAAAGGTTTGACGAGATAATCATCGGCCCCTTTTTCGAAGCCTGTGAGCTTGTCTTCGAGCTTATTGCGCGCGGTAAGCATCAGGCAAGGTATCTGAATGTTCTTGTTGCGCAGTTTATCCAACAGCGTAAAGCCGTCCATTTTTGGCATCATTACATCAGAGACAATGACTTGATAGGTATTCTCTTCAATGAGGTTGAGCGCCATGGAGCCGTTATAAGCGATATCACAGTCAATGGCTTCAGCTTCAAGGTACTCGATTATCAACTCAGCCAAGTCCATATCATCTTCTACAAGTAGTATCTGCATTGTTGCGGCTCCAATTGATTAGATGACGGGTTGGTCGTTGGTCACACAGTGAATACCGCCCCCGGCGTTGGCAATATCGGAAGTCTCGATGAGAAAAACATCCCGCCCCGGATAGAAAGATTCAAGCTGGGTTTTAAGGCTCGCATTGTACTGTGTTTGATCATCGGCCATGGCGGCAACAAACCCATTTCCGACTAACCAGTTAGGGTTGCCATCATAGCGCAGCACATTGAGCCCGGCAGCCTCTGCATCGTTAACCAACAGATCATCAGTTCTGCTGTCATCAAGAACCGTTACGACAAGGGTATTGTTATTGACAAACCTTGCTGTGCCGTCAATGTGGCCAGTGGTCCCTTCGCCGGGGTAGTGGCCAAAAGCCCAGATGATCGTGTGAACCCCCAGTTTTTCCTTCAGGATTGCTTCATGCTCTTGCTGAGTCATGCCGGGGTTGCGATTATCCTGACAGTCCCAGTTGATCACCAGAATACCTTCTCCGTTAACCTCGACATTACCTTTTTCCAGTATGTAATCAAGGTATTGTTCAGATTTGACATTAAGTTGATTGGCGACATAGTCAGGAATGAGGTTATCTTTGGTATAACCGACGTCGCCGCCAAAGTTGCCACCCCAGGCGTTAAATCCCCAGTTTTGTATCCAGGTGCTAGTTCCGTCAGTGACATAAATCGGTCCATTGTCACGCATCCAGGCATTGTCGATGGGGACGACATGCCATTCGAGGTTTGTTTCTGCAACGCCGAGGCTAGTCATTAGCTGCTGGGCTTGGTCTTTTTCTTCTTGTGTACGGGTAAGCATGTGCACTGGCTGATATTTCTGAATAACTGAAACGATCCGTGCAAACGCCGGGCGCATATTGGCTTCCCATTGATCTGGGTACTGCATCCAAACGGCTGCTTGCGGCTCCCATTCTGCAGGGACTCTTACATTCGTCGTTTTCGTTGAATTCGCAGTGGAATTTGTTGAGGGTGTCGTCGAGTCGGCGGAACAAGCCACTAAACCCGCTGCAGCACACAAGATAGCAATATTGAGAAGTTTGCGAGGAGAACTGAACATAAGCCTTTCCTTTTGTTTGTACCCAATGGACAAGGCTATGCTATTAAAGGCAGGGTAACAGGAAGGTAACGCTGAGCTGTGTTTGTTGACATAGATTGTCCAGACAACAGGACGGTATTAACTTGCTTGATAGCAGTAGGCTAGTAAGTGATTGTTATATTTTGAGTGAATCTGAGTGATGACAAGCCGCCAGATGAAATCGAGCGACTTGTCATTAGCTTTAATACTTGGTGATTAGCATTTCTCAATCGCAACAGGGATCCCGTGGCGGGCGGTTGAACCAAAGGTTACATCACGATAAAGGCTGGCTCCTTGGCGGGTAGGGTCTACGGCGTTAAAGGCATTAACGGCCATGCCCCCTTTTCTTTCTTGAAGCCCAGGTAGGGTGTTGCCGTCTATGGTGATGTCACTTGCACCAAAGGCGGTATGACCATATCCAAGCGGTACCGCTATACAGCCTTTCGCAACGGTATTGTCAGCCTGAACGATGCCTTCAATGAAAGTGCCTTTAGGGGACGTTAATCTCGCCTTGTCACCGGACTTAAGCCCGTGTTTTTTCGCATCAGCTTCATTCATTTGAATAAAGTTTGACTCGCCCAGGGCTGTAATGCCCTTGAGCGTTACAGAGTACGGGCTGCGAAGCTGAGGTTTGAACGTCGAGAAATAGTACGGGTAGTCATTCTCGTTCCAAAGCTCTCGAATGGCGGTGCCATCCCAGAATCTTTGCTTGTCACAGACCGGTAAACCGTCAAGGTATTCGCCAGAGTGGAAGTTGGTAATATGTGCAAGCCCTTCGTTATACACCTGGAACTGCGCGTCCCATCGCATCATCTCGTTAAAGAATTCGCCTTCGTATCGGTTGTCTACCGGGTAATAACGGCCCCCCCGGGTAAACAGGAACATGGTTGGCCCGATTTCCTCTGCACTTAATCGCTCTGTGAG
>NZ_JAKRFQ010000192.1 GCF_022347985.1 Photobacterium sp. OFAV2-7 | reverse complement strand
TTCAGCTTCAGTCATGACCGGACAATCACTGTCAAAGTTGTAATAGTCTGGTTTTAAATCAATGAAGTACTGCATTGACATATGTAGATTTTCTTTCTTATCAAGATCCAGTGCACCTAATAAGATGTTGTAGCTTCCTGACTGATTCATTTTGAAATACAAATGCGTTCCACAATTGCGACAAAAGCCTCTTTTAGCCCAGGGGGAAGATGTGAACTCTGAAAGATATTCAGTCCCTTGAATTTCAACGTCTGCACCGCATGGCATGGCAAATTGCGGTCCGCCATTCCACTTTTTGCATGTGTCACAATGGCAGATGATGAACTCATCAGTGAGCTTTTGTGTTTTCAGGGTCACTTTGCCACAAAGGCAAGTTGCTTCATGATTAGTTTTGTCCATACTTAATCTCCTTAAGTTTATCGCTAAACATAAGTTGCGCCGTGATGACTCAATCAACGCGCTGTGATTCATATTAAAATATGAGTCACAGCTTCAGCTTGGATGTTTCGTCTAACTAAGTACTATATTGTGCAAATTATGTCTTTAAAGTAGCTATGTGCACCTTTCACTTTGTGGGTTTTGATATATTGCTCCATGCTTCTCTTTTTCCATGCGTCATTCGAGCCTTTAGCTTTTGTTGACTCAGAAAATAAATAGCCATGTGGGCAAAGTTCGTTAGCTTTATTCTTGAAAACACTATCGACTTCACTATTTGAGATCACAGATTCCTTATCACTAATGGCTATCAAAGTATATCTGTTATCGCTTACTTCATGGCTGAATATTTCGAATGATGAAACTTGAGAAGAAGTACATCCGCTTAATAGTATCAAACTAAAAAAAACTGTAGGCTTCATTTTTTCCTTTATAACCTTACATTGTGTTCAACGCACAAGGTTTCCATATCACTTCTCTTACCAAAAAACGGTGTGGACTTTTGAACGCTGTTCTTTGGTGCTGTTTCGCGAATTGTATAATAATTTACTCCCCCGAAAATTAGATGTTCGTCACGCTTTTGTGGAAGGGAGAGGATTTAACCCTGCCAGCAACGCAATGTTAAAGATAACATTGCGCTGCTATAAAGGCGTTATGTTGTCTATTTTTCTATGATTGGGATATAGATTTCCAAGATAGAGTCGGGATGTTCTGGCCCCAAAAACCTCTCGTCATATCTCTCAAAGTCAAACATACCCGCAGGATTATATTCAGAGTTGGGTAACCATTCCCGGTAAATATAACCGAAGGTCTCTCCCAGTTTTGGACTTATAGCTCCATGATACTCGAATACAGCGTATTTAGACTTTGGCAGGTGGAGTGTTTCCATACCGATTGGCGTTTTGATTCCTGCTTTGCTTTCAGTTCCGGCAGTGTATTTCCATATCCCTTGCGTCATAAGTTCCTTATCGTAAGACTGGACACCATACCAAATTTTCAGGCCGTCGAGGGGATCGATTTCATTACAGCGCTCAAACAGCTTAGGCCAAGTTTTTCCAAATTCTCCTGACTCAGGAGAGGCTAGTACTTGAATCCCAGTAATCTGTATCTCATTGAGTTCGACAATTCTAGGTTCCATATTTCTCGAAATCCCTTAGAGTGGTTGTTATATAGACTTTATCTTATCGCTTCTAACATTAATTGGGGAATAGGGCATGTCATAGATTGGATGTGACAAATGTCATTATTTATATATGCCCATCATCGTGAATGTAATGTTTTCTTAATGCTTTTACATAATAACCGAGTTATACGTCAGAGTTTGTCGATGAGTTATAGGAAAACATACGTACTTCGTCTCTGGGGAACCAGCCCATTTTTTGATAAAAATGCTGGGCTTTTTCGTTTGTATTGTTAACAAAAAGGTGTGTTTTCGATATCCCGATATTACTTAATGCTGATATCACATGATCAACCAGTTTTTGACCGATCCCTCTTGATTGGTAGTCTGATGATACTGACAGGTGCTGTAAATATCCTCTGCGTCCATCAGTACCAACCAGAACGGCACCTATTATCTGGCTGTTGTGGATTGCAACAAAGCTCAGCCCTTGGTTTCGCTGAAGGTACATATTTATGTTCTCTTGTGAATCTGCGTCACGAAGAGTCATGCCATCCGACGTTGTCCAAAGGTTTATTACCCCTTGATAATCTGAGATCTCCATTTCTCGATATTGAATCATTAATACTCCATAGTCCGAATAAAAGTTACCTAAGCTTGAGTGATTACCGTTGTCACATTTCGGCAGGTATAACATATGAGAATACTCTCTTTCATTGATTAGTCTAATCATATTGATATAGGTTGCATTTTGTTGCGTATGTCTGATTGAATATTTGCTTTTTGGTGAGTGCCTAATATATTAAGGGGGCATGAACCGCCCTTTAACCAACAGAGTCCAATTCTGTTCACCATTGAAAACTATAGGTAACTGTTGAAACTTATAGCTTTGGTTTATTGCTCTTTTATATATCTTTACCTGCCAGAATCTAATCTGCAGATATTTCTACTTTTGGTTGCTTGGATGCCTGTTGGCTGATAAGTTCCTGCTTGTTTTTAATGTTGTAATCTCTCCCAACCAGTGCAATAAAAACCTTGTTTTGTATATTTAGGAAACCCTATGAAATCAGATATGTACTCAAAGCACGCTGAAAAGTACGATTCAGCGGTGAAAGACAATATTTACAATGCCCATTTTGAAAGGCCGTCTCTGCAAGCAATGCTGGACGATTTGTCGGGAATGGATGTGCTTGATTTAGGATGTGGTTCAGGTGTTTATGCTGAGTTTCTTGTCCAGCAACGCGCATCCAATATAACCTGTATTGATGCTTCTGAAGAGATGATTAAGTTAGTAAGAAACAAGTTTGGCGAGAGAGTCGTTTCTTATGCTCAGGATTTGTCTATCGGCCTTCCTAAAGAAAAATCGAATAGTGTTGATGTGATTATTTGTCCGCTTGTTCTTCATTATTTACAGGATATTTCAACCTTGTTTAATGACATTAGCAGAGTTTTAAAACCGGGTGGGTATATGGTTTTCTCGACGCATCATCCGTTTGCTGATTTTGAGTGTTCAACTAGCGGAAACTACTTTGAGCGCGAGCTTGTGAAGGATGTCTGGGACACTGTGGGCACACCTGTTGAAGTTACTTTCTACCGGCGATCATTAACGGAGATCATGACTGCCATTACAGATAGTGGTCTGGTTGTTACCCAGCTGTCTGAAGGTATTGTATCGGAGAAAATCAAAGAGCTTTCTTTGAAGCATTATGAGTACTTATCTAACAATCCAAACTTCATCTTTATAAAGTGTCAGAAGTTAGTATAGGGTGATCTATACCTATTAACAGACTACATAATGTGATATCTCTCCATTTGTATTGTTGGATTGTGGAAATACAAACTTCACGATAGGTGAGTGAATTAACAGTTTAGATTTACGATATGCAACTAGTTTGTTTTTGGCTGGTTAATTAAAGCTCCTGAACTATCTTCTTTATCAATCTTATCGAATAGTGGTTTGACCTGTAGTAATACAGTGGCTCGATGAGTGATGCCAATGACCATTTTTTAGATTTTGCATGTAACGGTCATTCTTATATATCCCTACTATTAAGAAGAAAGGACTCACCATGTTTAACTTATTTCCGCGTTTACACCCAACGCTGCCGCAAAATGACAGTAAACGAGAGCAAGAAAAGCGCCGGAAGCAACTTGAGACAACACAAGAACAATATGTCTGGGATCTCAAGCATCCAAATGTTGCGCCTGTTCCTATGGTAAAAGAAGTGCCGAAAGAAGCGGATCCGACCTTAAGTTGGAAGATAACCGTTCTACAAACATTAGTACCTATAGTTGAGAATCTTATCGCCAATGTCAAAGATGCAGCAGATCTGGTTGATATCAAGGATGGCTTGAAAGAAGTTTCCGAGGCCGCTTTGAGCTTGAAGCCTGGGCAAGAATGGGCGTTGATCAGAAATACGTCTGAAATGCTGAAGTCACTGGTCGAGATGTATCTGAGGTTGGTGCAATCGGAGGTGACGGAATACCGTAATGAGGCCGGCCTTGATGCGTACAAAGATCTGTTTAAGAAGATCCCTCTACCAGCAGTCGCCGAAGTGTTCCAGCAAAATGAGATTTTTGCCAGATTCCGGGTTGCGGGTCAAAATCCAATGTTAATCAAAGGGGTTTCCAGTATTCCGGATAATTTCCCCGTTAGTGAAGCAGGATTTCAAAAAGTGATGGGGGCTGATGATTCATTAGCCGAGGCGCTGGCAAATAATCGTGTCTACCTGCTTGATTACCATGAGCTAGAGATGCTTGCCGACAATCCTCAGGGACCAGAAAAGCAAGTCTTTGCACCAATAGCACTGTTTGCTATTCCCAAGGGCCAAAAATCACTTACGCCCGTTGCAATACAAAGTGGTCAGGATAAGGACACATCTATCTTAACCTATGCGGTCGAGAATAATGATAACTCTGCGGAATACTGGCAGTGGCAGGCCGCTATGACCTTGGTTCAGGTTGCGGATGGTAACTACCATGAGCTCTTTGTACATTTAGGCCGAACTCACTTGATCATTGAAGCCTTCACCATAGCGACTAATCGCTATCTTGCTGAATCTCACCCGATTAATGTGTTGCTGTTACCTCATTTCGAAGGGACCTTGTTTATCAACAATAGTGCCGCAGGTTCGCTAATCGCAGAAGGTGGGCCTATTGATAGTATCTTTGGTGCCAAGATTGAATCTACCCAACAGGCAGCTGGTACAGACAGGCTAAATCTGGACTTTTATGGGTATATGCTGCCAGCCGATTTAGCGACGCGCTGTGTAGATAATAAAGATATTTTGGATTACCCATACCGTGATGACGCTATTTTGGTCTGGGATGCGATTCAGGAATGGACGAAGTCCTATATCAATGTTTATTACTCTGATGACGCCGCTGTAACTGAAGATTATGAGCTAACAGCTTGGACAGAATCTTTGATGAAGGAAGGTTCGATAAAAGGGTTCAAGCCGATCACAACTCGTGAGCAGTTGTCCGAAGTGCTCACGATGATTATATTTACTGCCAGCGCACAACATGCCGCTGTTAACTTTCCGCAAAGTTCATTAATGAGCTTTGCACCTGCAGTAACCGGGGCGGTATGGGGAAAAGATCCGTCGAATGTACACACAGAAGAGGGTTGGCTGAAAAACTTCCCGCCTATGAAGCAGTCGCTTGAACAGTTGTCATTATTGCAGATTCTCGGCGGTGTTTATTACCGTAGGCTAGGTGAATACCGTACGAACAACTTCCCATATTTTGAGTGGTTTGAAGATGACAGGATAACGAAAGAAGGCGGTCCGCTTTGTGACTTTAATGCCTCTTTGAAAGAGATAGAAAAAATCATCAACGACCGAAATGAAACGCGTGAAGAATACAGCTTCCTGTTACCAAGTAAAATCCCGCCTAGTATTAATATCTAACTAAGCCGAAAGCGGGAGATGTTCTCCCGCTTTTGATTACCTCATTCTATACATATTATCCTTAATGATTCGCTAAATTAGTGGGATCACTCTAATTGAAAGCATTATCCTGATACTAAGAAGTCAGCTTTATCATTGGCTGGCAGTTGTAAGCTAGTGTATGAGGACAAGATCATGAAAGACCAAGAACGAAAAATAGAAGATTCTGCCCGTGAAGAAAAGCTCCATAATAAGGTTTGGCTTGCTGGGCTAGGTGTATACGCGAAAGGTGGGGATGAGTTGAATCAGCTCTCAAGCAAAGGTAAGGCTATGTACAATGACCTGATCGAACAAGGTCGAGGCGTTGAATCTGAGCTGAAAGAGCGTATTCATACAACTCGTATTCACAAGTCAGTTTCTGCTGAAGAACGTGCGCACCAATTGGTTCAGAAAATGGTTGGTATGGATAACGAGCGTCTAGACAGTATAGATGACAAGATCGATCAATTGACGGCAAATATTGAAGCGCTATTGGAACGTCGCGAAGCGAAAAAATAACTGAGTGACATCAAGTAGCTTGTTAGGCAGATATTGCACCAGGCTTCTAGTTGTTGCTCACAAATGTCGGCTGTTATCAGTTCTAAGCGGGATGACCTGGCTCTCACGAGTATCAGCCCAGGCCAGGATCAACGCGTAGTGTTTTTTTAACAACATCAGATACACTCCAGTCAGCACAAAGCCCAAACATATCAGTTGGCTGGAGTCGTGCACGTTGGAAGGTGTCGCCATAAGTATTATCCCTAGTGTAGTGCCAAGTACACTTAAGCCAAACATAAGCGGATAAGCCAGGTTAAAAAAGGGCTGTAAGTTTATGAATGTGCTAAACAGTAGCTGTTTTAACATCACCATACCAAATCTCCCATTAAAGCAATGTTACAATAATCTAACAAATGGCGCAGGGATGGCAATAGTTAATTTAAGCACTTTCAGGTACTTGCTATGTACTTAACTTGAAGGGGCTGAGGCGCTTTTCAACTTCTCTAAAGGGTTCGGGCATTTTTCGTCTGCGATACGCATCACCTCTTTCTGGAGTGACTCGTCAGCACTGATATCTGGGTATTTTTTGCTTAGGTCTTCGATACACAGCTCAGAGGTGTTCATCACTTTCATCATCTCATCTTGTGAAGCTAATATCTTGGACATGTCGCCAGATTGCAGCGCTTCGTTTACAAGCGCTAATGTCTCTTCCGCATGTTGGTAAGGCCCTTCAAGGCAAACACACACATCATCAGCAGCAGCATCGAGGTTTGCCGCAAAAGGACGAGGGGAGAGAACTAGCGCTAGTACTGTGACAGAGAAGATATACCGATTCATTGGATACTCACGTTTCGTTATGAATTTGAATGGAGGATCTGATGTCATGGATAGTATAGCTGAATAGCTTTAATCT
>NZ_JAKRFQ010000191.1 GCF_022347985.1 Photobacterium sp. OFAV2-7 | reverse complement strand
TGATGCCGGTTGAGTCACGCACCCATTTAATTTTGATATCTGGGTTTGCCTGCTCGAAGCCGTTTTTGAACTTCGCCAGCATGTCCGTTTCATACGCGGTGTAAACCGTTAGCTCTTCAGCTGCAAAAGCAGAGCTTGCGGTCAGGGCTGCAATGGCAGTTAAAGGTGCAAAAATCCAACGGTGTTTCATCGTTATTTCTCCATGAAATGAGTTTTGGTCTGTACCAGATTGTCCGACCCAAATGATGCTAGGGAGCCAATATGACACTTCGATGATTGTCGTATTTCAGTTTGCTAACAGTTTTGTGTGGCTTTTTTGACACCACGAAATTCGTGGTCAGGAGGCTAAATGAGAATTTATGAAAGTTTTATTAACTCTGACTTAGAGGGATTTACAGCAAATGAAGCTGATCGTTATAGTTTAATCAAACTGGTATAGTCCAAATGGAATCAAATAATGGAAAACTCGGATAATCAATATCTGCTACTGACTCCTGGTCCTTTATCAACAAGCCGCTCAGTACGTGAGGCGATGCTGAAAGACTGGTGTACCTGGGATGATGACTACAACAAAGGCATTGTTGAGGTGATCCGCAAACAGCTGGTTGAACTCGCAACTAAGTATCCCGGTTATACAAGTGTATTGATGCAGGGAAGCGGGACAGCTTCGGTGGAAGCAACGCTAGGCTCAGTGATCCCCTCTGACGGTAAATTGCTGGTGATAAATAATGGTGCCTATGGAGAACGTATTGGCACGATTGCCCAATACCTGAACATTGAACACCACGTTGTGGAGCTTGGCGAGGTAATACAGCCTGATATCGAAGCCCTTGCGACCATATTGGAACAAGATAAGACGATCACCCATATCGCTATGGTGCACTGCGAAACGACGACAGGCATGCTTAACCCTATAGAAGCCGTTACTCGTTTGGCTAAGGCGCACAACAAGGTCATGATCCTGGATGCGATGTCGAGCTTTGGCGGTATACCGCTGGATATTGGTGCGCTCGACATTGATTTCATGATCAGCTCTGCCAACAAGTGTATTCAGGGCGTACCGGGCTTTGGCTTTGTGCTGGCAAAGCAGGCCGAGCTGGAAAAATGTCAGGGCCGTGCCCGTTCGTTGTCGCTTGATCTTTATGATCAGTGGCATTGCATGGAAAAAAATCACGGTAAATGGCGCTTTACCTCACCGACACACACGGTACGGGCGTTCCACCAAGCAATGATTGAGCTGCATGAAGAGGGTGGTGTAGAAGCGCGCTACCAGCGCTATCGCTCGAACCAGAAAATTCTCGTGGAGGGGATGGAAAAGCTTGGTTTTAAGTGCCTGCTGGATAAGTCACTCCATTCTCCGATCATTACCTCTTTCTATTCACCAACCCATCCCGAGTATGATTTCAAAATCTTTTATACCCAGCTGAAGGCTAAAGGCTTTGTTATCTATCCGGGCAAAGTGTCCAATGCGGATTGCTTCAGGATCGGCAATATAGGTGATGTCCATAATGATGATATGCACAGCCTGATTGATGCCATCGAGACTTCTATGTATTGGGATAACGGCTACGCACAAGAAAACAGTGTCAGTCAGCCGGTAGTGGCCCGTCAGGAGCAAGGTGCATGACTCAGCAAACATTGACCGAGCAGTCGCTTCGCAGCGAAGGGGATACCAATATTACTCCTGCGCGTGAATCGTGGACGCGCTCTATTTCCGATCATCAAACTCGGCTGATGCTGGAACAGGATAGTCGCTATTTTCTGCATCAGGCGATGTCTACGCCATGTCTTGACGCCTTGGTGGGCGCCGAAGGTATCTACATCGAGGATGTAGCGGGTAAACGCTATATGGATTTTCACGGCAATAATGTCCATCAGCTCGGCTACGGTCACCCGCATGTTGTCGAGCGAATACAGCAGCAACTGGCTGAGCTACCTTTCTCGCCAAGACGTTTTACCAATCAGACCGCCATTGATTGTGCAAAGAAGCTGACTGAAATCGCTGGTGGTGAGTTAAACCGGGTGCTATTTGCGCCCGGAGGTACATCGGTTATCGGAATGGCACTGAAGCTTGCCCGCTATATAACGGGTAACTATAAAGTCGTCTCCCTGTGGGATTCTTTCCATGGTGCCTCCCTAGATGCAATCTCTGTTGGTGGTGAAGCTTGTTTTCGTGAAGGAATGGGGCCGCTGATGGCTGGTGTCGAGCGTATTCCGCCAGCTGTGAGTTATCGCGGGGCATTCCCTTCATCGGATGGTAGTGATGTGCACTATGCCGATTATCTTGAATATGTGATTGAGAAAGAAGGCGGCATTGGTGCGTTCATCGCAGAAGGTGTGCGCAATACTGATGTTCAGGTACCCAGTAAAGCCTATTGGCAGCGGATCCGGGATATTTGCGATCGCCACAATGTCTTGCTGATCATCGATGACATTCCAAACGGAATGGGTCGTAGCGGTAACTGGTTTACCTATCAGGAATTTGGCATTGAACCGGATATTTTGTGCATTGGCAAAGGCTTGGGAGGCGGGGTTGTCCCTATGGCCGCCATGCTGACCAAAGACAAGTACAACATGGCTTCACATGTTTCTTTGGGTCATTACACCCATGAAAAAAGCCCTATCGGTTGTGCAGCAGCCCTTGCCACGATTGAAGTGATTGAGCAACAAAACCTACTCGCCAAGGTAAAGGCTGATGAAGCTTATATGCGCGACAGTCTGGAGAGTATGAAGCAGCGTTATCCATTAATAGGCGATGTACGAGGCATTGGTTTGCTTTGGGGTATTGAGCTTGTCGTCGATCGGGATACCAAGGAGAGAGCGCTACAGGCTGCAGAGCAGGTTATGTATCGCTGTTTAGAACTAGGTGTGAGCTTTAAGGTGTCACAGGGTAACGTTTTGCAATTGAGTCCGCCGCTAATTATTGAGCGTGAGGATCTGGTTAGAGCGCTGGCTATTGTTGAGAAGGCAATTAAAGAAGTAAGCGAAAGGAAGTAATAATGACAACACATGTAAAAGCGGTGATGTTTGACTGGGCTGGGACCGTGGTTGATTTTGGCTCTTTTGCACCAACAACGATCTTTGTCGAAGCGTTTAAGCGCGAATATGATTTTGATATCTCTCTTGAAGAAGCCCGTGTTCCGATGGGACTCGGTAAATGGGAGCATATTCAGGCTGTTGGTGCATTGCCTGAAGTGGATAGCCGTTGGCAGACACAGTTTGGTCAGTCGATGCAAAAAGAAGATATCGATAAAATCTATCAGACCTTTATGCCTCTGCAGGTGAAGAAAGTGGCCGAGCATGCGGATTTGATCCCAGGCGCGAAGGAGGTGATTGATGGTTTGCGTGAAAAGGGGATCAAAATTGGCTCTTGTACCGGCTACCCGCGTGTAGTGTTGGATGAGTTAATCCCGGCTGCAAAAAACAAAGGTTATAGCCCCGACTGTGCTGTTGCTACCGATGATTTAAAAGCGGGTGGACGTCCTGCACCCTATATGTTGTTGCAGAATATGATTGAGCTCGCGGTTGATGAAGTTAAAGCCTGTGTGAAGGTAGATGACTCTGTGCCGGGAATTACCGAAGGGTTGAATGCTGGCATGTGGACAGTCGGACTCTTGCTGTCTGGTAATGAAGCGGGTTTGACCCAAGAGCAATTTGAGCATGCTGACGAGGCAACGTTAGCTGCCGCCCGGGTCAAGGCGCAGGATGCATTTGCCCATTCTGGTGCACATTATCTTATCGATACGATTGCCGACTTACCTGGAGTTATTGCTGATATTGAGCAGCGACTGGCGAATGGTGAACGTCCTTAAGCGACAGTTACACCAACAACACAATCAATCTCTATCAAGCCTTTGGGTCACGCTGATGCAAAGGCTTTTTCTTTTTTTATTTAACTCATAGTGCTCCAACTAAGTGCATTGCACTACTGCCATCCCGGTTATGGTGCAACATAACAACGTGTTTGTTCGTCGTGTATCCGCCAGAAACGGTATTGGAGCTGGAATCTAGCAAGATTGTGGTTAAGTCGAGGAGGATCCAAATACTGGCTTGATCTTTGCTGATAATGTTTCAAGCCAAACTAAAAAGGGGATATCCGATGAAAGATGAGACCATAACAGTCATTCTGGCTGGTGGAGAAGGGAAACGCTTGTCACCGCTTACAGATAATCGCGCAAAACCAGCGGTACCTTTTGGCGGTAAGTATCGGATTATCGATTTTACTCTGGCAAACTGCCTGCATTCGGGGCTAAGGCAGATTCTGGTTCTGACACAATACAAGTCTCATTCACTTCAGAAACACCTTCGTGATGGCTGGTCAATTTTCAATCCTGAACTGGGGGAATATATCACTGCTGTTCCGCCGCAGATGCGAACCGGTGATAGCTGGTATCAGGGGACGGCTGACGCCATATACCAGAACCTATATCTGCTTTCTCGTAGTGCAGCAAAGTATGTTGTCGTCCTTTCTGGTGATCATATTTACCGTATGGATTATGCACCAATGCTGAAGCACCACAAAGAATCAGGCGCTGAGCTGACAGTCGCCTGTATGGAAGTGCCCAAAGAAGAGGCGAGTGCTTTCGGTGTTATGGCTGTGGATGATAAGTTTCAGGTGACGCAGTTTGCTGAAAAGCCTGAAATCCCGGCTACTATTCCCAATAAGCCGGATTCCAGTTTGGTTTCAATGGGGATCTATATTTTTTCGATTGATGCTCTTATCAGCACATTAGAGCGTGATGCGACCAACCCGCAATCGAGTCATGATTTCGGTAAAGATATCATTCCGGGACTTATCGATAATCAAAGTGTCTTCGCATATCAGTTCGGTGGGGAAGAGGGACGTGTAAGTCAGGATGCTTACTGGCGTGATGTCGGTACAATTGATGCGTATTATCAATCAAATATGGATTTGCTAAAGGTACAGCCGCCATTGCAGCTGTATCAGCAAGACTGGCCGATCCGCACCTACGAGCCTCAGCTACCACCGGCTCGTACAGTATCATCGGCTGCGGGTAATGAGGGTATTTTTATTAATTCGATTATCTCAAGTGGAGTTGTTATTTCCGGAGGATCAGCACAAGATTCAATATTATTTCCAAAGGTTTCCATTAATAATGCTGCGGTAGTGATAAACAGTATTTTATTTGAAGGGGTGACTGTTGGTGCAGACTCACATCTTGAGAATTGTATTATAGACAAGAATGTTAATATTCCTCCTGGCACCATAATTGGTGTAAATAAAAAACAAGATAAAGAGCGGTTTCACGTATCAGAAAATGGTGTGGTTGTTATTTCTGCGTCTCAACAGTTTTCCTAAATACATATCTATAAGGATGCTTTTAGGGAATAAGTTCTTATTGGCATTTCATTATATTAAGCAAAGTAATAATAGGAAGAACATTGATTGTTAATCATATGTTCTGCCTATGTTGCTTTATTTGTGCTTGTTATGCGGCTTCACGCAAGAAAGTGAAGAAAATTGTCGGTTAGGTCAATATTTCAGCAACGTGAAGCATGTGTTTTGAAAGTTTTGTTGATGTTAATCAATTGTTTGATAGGTATTTTAATATTGGTTTTTAGGCTCTAAAAGTAAGATCAGACGCAAATTTTGAAAAATAAACAATTCCTCAGAAACAAGTTAGTCGTATAGTTGAATACGGTTACAAGTAGATGCCAATCGTCACACTGAGTCGCAACAACAGTGGTTATGTTTCTTTTAAGGATGATTATGGAAACATCAGTTGAAATCTCAAAAAACAGTAACGTCGTGTTTGATTACACATCGTTCTTATCTGCATCTTGTAAACATAGGATGACTTTTATCGATGCATTAAAGGCGTTAATTCCGGCATTTGAAATTTCATGGACATCTTCATTGCCAAAAGAATTAACCGAGTCAGAAAAATTACAGATGCAGGCATTAAAAGTGCTGTCAACCAATACCAGTGATTCGAATAATCTGATCCGTTTGCTACGACTGGCACGAGCTGAACAGATTGACGAATTGTTAATTACTTTGCCGTATGCTCTGGAAAGTGAGCAGCTTGATCAGATTGAAAGCAAAGCCAGTTGTAGAATTACCATGGCGTCTGATAACGGTGAGGAACTGAGAGTTCACATGGTTGAGCCTTAAATGCCGATTCGTTTGCAATCAAATAAAAAGCCAGCTGTTTAGCTGGCTTTTTTCTTGATTGGTGATTACTCAGATTATGCCTTGCCATAGCATGCCTACGGCAAGAAATGCTGCGACGGTCAGGAGGCTGGCTGCCGCTTTCTCTGAACCGACAAAGACATCTGTATTTTGCTCACGCTTAGCCTTGATATAGAAATACAACCCTGGTAAATACAGTAATGCGGACAGGAGCAGGTAGTTCAGGCCAGACGCGTAGAGCAACCAAATACCGTAAAGGCTTGCACCAAGTCCAACCCAAAACAGTGAGCCCCGATCTTTGCGCTCGATAGCCAGTTTCAGCGTATAGGCACCAACAAGGAAGTAAGGAACCAGAATCATTTCAGATGCGACTGCCAGCAGCATATCGTAGGTACTACCCGCAAAAACAACAAAAAACAAGGAAACCTGAACGCAGCCGTTTGTAAGCAGTAGTGCATTAATCGGGCTGCCAGCCTTATTTTGCCGGGCTAGGCTTTTTGGGAACATGTTGTCTTTTGCGCCCAGGTAAGGGGCTTCAGAAGCCAATACTGTCCAGCTCAAGAAGGCACCACAAACAGAAATCAGTAGCCCACAGCCAATGATGACAGAGCCCCAGGGGCCTAAAATTTCTGTCAGTACTCGGGCCATGGATGGGTTCTGATAGGTAGCCAGCTGTTCGGTACTGATCACGCCCATAGAAAGCAATGTCACCAGCACATAGATAGTAAGGGCGGTCAGTAAACCTAATATGGTTGCCCGGCCAATATCTTTGCGGCTCTTTGCTCGGCTTGAAACAACAACCGCACCCTCGATACCGATAAATACCCACACTGTTATGAGCATGGTGCTTTTA
>NZ_JAKRFQ010000190.1 GCF_022347985.1 Photobacterium sp. OFAV2-7 | reverse complement strand
TGTTTGATGAGCGGCTGGGGATTATTTTAGGCTCATTGGCATCAGGGGTCGTTGGTTATTTGTTAATCCGCACCAGCTTAACGTCTAACCGTTCAGGGCGCCAGAACACCAATTCGATATCAGATTCAAGCTAGCGACATAGAGTATAATTTGCAAATAGCCCCATTTTAGCCCCATCAGATAGTCGTTAGTAACTAAGTTGCTGATTTTATTGGTTTGAATTACTCATGTACTGGATATGTTCGAAACTTGGTACAAGATGGCGAGCCTGATCCAATCAGGCCTGGACCTGAACCCAATTATCACTTACCACTTCAAGATTGATGACTTCCCGAAGGGCTTCGACGCCATGCGTAGCGGGCGTTCAGGCAAGGATATCCTTGATTGGGAATAATCGATAATTTCTTGTGTTAAAAAAGCGCTGTTAATCAGCGCTTTTTTATGCCTGCGATTTAGCTCGCAGTTAAATTTAAGCGAGAAGGCGCTATGCTGGGGAAAACCTTTATGCTGATAAGCAGTACAAGCATAGAGAGGCTTAATAGCCCGCCAACAATTAGCTGTGCCCAGAGGTTGAGGGTAGGGTATATCACTTGGCTGATGCCATATAACGCAGCGCCGATCAGTACACAGGCCAACCAGTCGGAATGTCGGTAGGGAAGTGAAAGCTTGGTTTGGCTAAAGTAGTAAAACAGCGCTAGACGAATGGTATAAACGCCTGCCAGGACGAATACGGCTGCCCATATGTTGTATTGTGGGATGAGCAACCAGTATCCAGCAACCGCTAAGGCAGAACATAACCACTGGATCCACATCTGGCATTGGCTGGAATCACCGCTGAAGCAACCAAGGTTTAATAGGTCGCTGGCGTTTTTCAATGCGCTCACGAGAATAAGGCCAACAACGATATTGGCGGCGAGATGGTAGTCTGCGGGTAAGAAGAGGTAGATGAAGCTCGGTACGGTCAGTATCAGAGATACTGCAAAGAAAATTCCCAGGTTGGTGCCAAGGATCGCATTCCTTGCGCACAGCTCACGCCCTTGTTCCTGTTGTAACATTTTGATTCGGTTTGGATACCACCATAGCGCGAAGGGCTGCATTAATAATGCGCATATCATGGCAAATTTAGCGGCTATCGCGTAGATAGCAAGCGTATCTACACCGACTTTGTCTGCGAGCACCCAGCGGTCCAACCCGGTAATGGCAAATAACCCAATGTTGCTGATAACGAACGGAACACTGTACTTCAGTAGCGGTAAGGAATAGCCCAAATAAGCACTACCTGCCATTTGCGCCCATTGGAACTTGAGCAGGAAGAAAAGTAACAGTACGCTTGAGCAGGCTCCGGCTATCAGTAAGGCATCAATGCCATAACCAGCTTCCAGTAAGATGATAATAAGCAGGGCCTGAAAAATGGCTTTGACGACGTTGTAGATACAGAATTTTTTGGCTAGAGATTCCATACGCATTAACGTCAGCGGAATCGCAATTAATCCCTCCAGTAGAGTCGGAACGGCAATGAGTACGATTTGGTAGGGAGCAAATTCATGGGGTAGTTTTGCCAGCAGCAAAGGCAACATCAACCAAATAAGGAAGCTAGCGGCTATAGCAACGAGTAGGCCTAGCAGAAAACAGTTGGAAATTAGTTCACTGCGCTTTTTTCCTTCACTCGGACCGACATAACGGTATAGAGATTCAATAATGCCAAAGCCTATAATGATGGTGCCGATATCTGTCAGCAATATGAGAGACTCTAACGAGCCGTACTCATACGGCGTCAGTCGGGAAGTCACATATGGCATCATAAATAATGACACTCCCTTCAGCATTATTATTCCGACGCCATAATAGGCAGACTGTTTTAATGCACTCATCATATACCCTATTTAGCTCTAACTATTTTCCAATACATTTCTGCGCCAGCGATGTCGCCGAATTGAAATGGCGGTAGTTACTTGATTGGTAGTGATTGCTTGTGTCTTTGAGATGGCATAAGGCATTTCTTCATGTCGCCGAGCGTATGCTTTACACGCCTGGTTTGGGGATCAATCAACAATGAATGAAAGTCGTGCAGAAGGGCTGTGTATATATCACCTCTGGTTCTGAAATAGTCGGCATAGCCTTCTTGTAGTCTTGCCTGAGCTTGTGAGATCGACTTTTTACTGATTGATGTTTTACGATCCTGATAATGTGAAATAACCTCAGAGACGGAAAGCAAATTATTCCATCGTTTAGAATCAGTTTGGGTTATTGAGCCTGCTCTCATGAGATACCCGGTGTAAGAGTGCTTCAATAGTGCAACATCAAAATGCTCGCATACATTTAACCAAAAATGCCAGTCCTCGCAATAACTCATCTTTTCATTGAAAAAGCCGATCTTTTGAAAGACGGCTTTGTTTATCATGACAGTTGAAGTACCGATAATGTTGTTGGCAAAAATATCATTGAGCGGGTTGTCAAAGAAATGAACAGTGTTCTTGTCACTATTGTACTTATTCCAGTACGCAAGGCAGTCAATAATAATTTCATTGTTTTCGTTAAGGTGATCGTAGTTGGTGAAAGTCATTCCAAGGTGTTTGTTTTCTTGATGGACTCTGACTTGCTCGGAGACTTTTCCACTGTACCAATAGTCATCGGCATCCAGAAAAGCTACGTAGTGCCCTGATGATTGTTTGATAGCGATATTTCTGGCTGATGCGGCTCCGACTCCGTCTGTGTTTATGACGATAACATTGTCATGTGTTTTGCTTAGGGTAGCCAGATACTTGTCGGTACCATCGTTGCTGTTATCGTTAACAATAAGGATCTCGATATTTTCATAATCTTGGGTTAGTACGCTCTCAATTGCCTTAGGCAGATAAGGCAGGCAATTATGAGTTGGTATGACAACAGATACTTTATCCATGGCAGGCTCCCATTAGTTTTATAGGGTAAAGCAGAATTCATACCTAAATTGTTCGTATAGCATCAGTTGTCGAACGGTTGTTTGTTATTGTATTGAATTTTAAAGATTATATTGAGAGAAGTGAGTGGTGCTTATACTGTATTGAAGAGAGATGTGAGCGGGTGAAGTGCAATAGATGGTGTGCCAGACGATATGTCGCTTATTGCCAGTATTTTTTTATCTGCATTGCAGAATGCGAGAATAAATGTCCTTATACCCAAGCTACCTCAAGATGCAGGATTCAGAATGAGACCAGTGAGCTCAGTTCAAGGAAAATGACGGTAGGAATGGTAGTCCCTTTCAACGTTATTTGACACAGAAATGGGCGCGCTGGCTCATTCCCAAAGGGCGAGTTTACTTGGCTTCTATGCGTTGTTACCGATTATTAATTTAGAGCCACTAGATTTTCTAATCGGTGCCTAGCCTACAAGCCAAGTAATTCTCGCTGAAACGAGCATCTTGAGGTAGTTTGGGTATTTTTATCCAAAAGGCGCTTAATGCGCCTTTTCTTTTTTCAGCAAGTATCAATACCTCAATAATGAAAGGGAGTTGCAGTGGCCAAATCACCCCAGGATAAGCATTCCGGTGAGAATGTTCATGCCAAGTTTGTCACTGGCTCGCCGATGAAGCACATCGTTGTTATGTCGGGGACGGGCGCAATTGGACTGATGGCGCTCTTTCTTGTCGATTTGCTGGATATGTTTTTTATCAGCTTGCTGGGTGAGATTGAACTGGCTGCTGCCATCGGATTTGCCGGTACCTTGGTGTTCTTCTCTACTTCGGCATCCATCGGGACCTCTATCGCCATGGGGGCACTGGTATCTCGTGCGCTGGGGGCGGGAGACAAGAAAAAGGCGCGATGCATGACAATCAATGTCATGATTTTTGCCTTTATTATCAGTTGTATTTTGGTGTCTCTGATGATGTGGCAGCTTCCTCAGCTGCTGGCAATGATAGGTGCCAAGGGGCGGGTTGCTGAAGCTGCTACGGAATACTTGACGATCCTGCTTCCCAGCGCACCTATGATTGCCATATCAATGTCAGCAGGGGCTGCACTTCGTGGTGTCGGGGATGCGCGGCGCTCAATGGTCGCGACACTGATCGGTGGCGGAGTCAATGCTATTCTCGATCCGCTATTTATTTTCGGCCTGTCAATGGGCGTACAGGGTGCCGCTATCGCTTCTGTATTTGCC
The DNA here is from genome assembly GCF_022347985.1 of Photobacterium sp. OFAV2-7. Taxonomy (GTDB): domain Bacteria; phylum Pseudomonadota; class Gammaproteobacteria; order Enterobacterales; family Vibrionaceae; genus Photobacterium. The sequence continues at coordinate 2,874 of NZ_JAKRFQ010000190.1, read as the reverse complement.
CGGCTGGCAGTATTGATCTTCTCGTTGCATGCCGTGATAGTTCGTCATGACTTGGTTGCCCGCCCTGAGCTGAAATCATTTGTCATGTCGATTTTGCCAGTTTCTGCTATAGCTTTCCCGGCGATTCTGACCAACACGGCCACGCCGATTGGAAACGCCATTGTTACCAGTAACATCGCGCAGTTTGGCGAGAGTTTTGTTGCCGGATATGCCGTGATTGGGCGCATTATGCCTGTCAGTTTTGCATTGATCTTCTCGTTATCAGGCGCGATAGGGCCGATTATCGGTCAGAACTTCGGGGCAGAGCGCTGGGATCGGATCAGCCGATCATTGCGCGATGCAATGTTGTTTGTCTCTCTTTACTGTGTGCTGGTGTCTGGCGTTCTATGGTTGGCGCAGGACAACTTAATAGCACTGTTTAGCCTTCAGGGAGATGCTGCAGAGTTGCTCTCTATTTTCTGCTCTTATGTCGCAGTCACCTTTATTTTCAACGGTGCCTTGTTCGTTGCCAATGCAGCCTTTAATAACCTCAATCGCCCGACCTGGTCGACCGCGCTGAATATGGGGAAAGCGACAATCGGGACCATTCCTTTTGTTATGCTGGGGGGATACATTGCCGGGGCAGGTGGCGTATTAATTGGCCAGGCTTTGGGCTCGGTGATGTTCGGAATACTGGGCGTTATGCTGGTGATGAAGCAAGTGAATATCATGGCTCGGGAACATGAGCAACGGCAGGCTGAGCTTGAAATACTGGAGCCACAGGTACCGCTAACCCCATTTTGTTCTTCCCGAACTTATATGGGGCAGGAAGATGCACTGGACGAGCAGCTGGTGACCGACACAAAATCGTAAATCTGCTACATTTTTGGCCTATGATTTCTGTTGTGGGCCGAACCCTCAGAAACGTTAAAATTATTTACATTTCACTTGTTTATTGATCTGATTCGAAGAAATCCCTCGGCGTTACTAGCACAATACTTACCACCAAAGAGTTATGTGTTTGTCGGCCCTAAATCGCCTTTTGCCGGCAGACCCTCATGCCTGCTGTCGTTTCTTCCGAATAACTAGAATCCTCGGAATATCCTAAAGGATGGATGTGGCATGAGATGCAGATTTTATTGTTTTAAGGGAATATCCACATCATGCGCCAATATATCAGGTACATTGTGCCTATCCTGATCCCGCTTCTGATTTTAATTTTGCCGGCCTCGGCATTTCCGGTTGAAGGGCTGACTGTTATCCAACAGCGTGTTATCGCCATATTTTTGCTGGCAGCTTTGTGCTGGGTACTTGAGCCGATCCCGATTTACGCCACCTCGGTGGTGATCATCGTACTGGAGCTACTGCTCCTGTCAAACAAGGGACTTTACCTGTTCCGTGGCGGAGAAGGGCAGGCTCATTTTGGTGAGCTGCTGAATTACAGCGATATCATGGCCACCTTTGCCAGTCCGATTATTATGCTGTTTCTGGGTGGTTTCTTTCTTGCTATGGCCGCAACCAAGTACCGACTGGATGTCAACTTAGCGCGGGTGTTGCTGAAACCGTTTGGTACCCAGCCTAAGTACGTTATGTTTGGCCTGATGCTGATCACTGCTATCTTCTCTATGTTCATGTCAAACACCGCCACCACGGCCATGATGCTGTCGATTCTGGCACCGGTGATTGCGCTGTTTGGTGCCAAGGATCCGGGCAAGATTGCATTTGCACTATGTATTCCGGTAGCGGCCAATATCGGTGGTATCGGTACCCCAATCGGCACGCCGCCGAATGCGATTGCCCTGAAATACCTGACTGCCGAGAACATGATCACCTTTGGTGAGTGGATGTTCTTTGGTGTTCCTTTTGTGGCGGTTTTGCTGGTTTTTGCCTGGGTGCTCATCAATATGCTCTACCCGGCAAAACAAGAGAAAATTGAACTGACTATCAAAGGGAAGTTCCTGAAAACACCGAAGGCGCTGACGGTTTATATCACTTTCGCCCTGACCATCATCCTGTGGCTGATGGGATCTGCCCATGGTATGAACTCCTATACCGTGGCACTGATTCCTGTCGCAGTGTTCTCGCTGACCGGCATCATTAACAAAGAAGACCTGAAGAAAATATCCTGGGATGTGCTGTGGCTGGTTTCAGGCGGTATTGCCCTTGGTTTAGCGCTTGATCAGACGGGGCTGGCCCGTCTGATGGTTCATAGCATACCGTTCGATAGCTACTCGCCATACATCGTACTGGCTGGTTCGGCATTGCTGTGCTTGTTGATGGCTAACTTTATGTCCCATACCGCGACGGCTAACTTGCTGATGCCTATTATGGCTGCATTGGGTACATCCATGACATCGTTGGTACCGCTAGGCGGCGAGATCACGCTGATTCTTGTGGTGACCTTTGCGGCATCGCTCGGTATGTCCTTGCCTATCAGTACGCCGCCCAATGCACTGGCGCATGCCACCGGTCATGTACAGAGTAACCAGATGGCCCGTGTCGGTGTGATTATCGGTGTGGTGGGTGTATTACTGAGTTTCGTGATGATTTGGGCACTGCACCTCATCGATCACATTTAATGGAGCTTGGGCCGCCCGAACAGGGGCGGGCCCTGTTTTACCCCGGAGAGCAGATGCATCAACCGAAAGCCCTACAGCGTATTATCGATACCTATTTTCGCGAACCGTCTCGCTCGGTGAGCGTCAAGGCTGGTACCCAGGTACTTAAGCAGGACGGTTATAACGATAAATTGTACTGGGTGAAGAAAGGTAAGCTCAGTGGCTATCTGAACAAAGAAAACAGTGAACTGACAGCAAGAGTATTTCGGGTTGAACAAGGTATGTTCTTTGGGGTGCATAGCTTTTTCTCCCGGACCTTTGTGGCTTCGACCACGGT
>NZ_JAKRFQ010000189.1 GCF_022347985.1 Photobacterium sp. OFAV2-7 | reverse complement strand
AATCACCCTTGCCGACGTGCTACTGGTCACCATTCCGGGAACCAGCCTTGGTTTGACCGCGGCCTGCGTCATCGTCAACAAACTGGGTAAAGAGCTTAAAGATGATCCTGAGTATCGTCGCCGCATGGAAGATCCAGCTTTCCGCCAGGAAATGGAACAAGAGGTGCAGGTTGAAGAGCTTGAAGTGAAACCTGAAGCTAAAAAAGCCGTTTCCCTGTTCTTGTTCGGTTCGTTAATTGTGGTTCTAATGGGTGCCTTCCCGTCACTTCGTCCAAGCTTTGACGGCAATGCCATGGGCATGGCCCATACGATTGAAATTGTCATGCTGTCTATTGCGGCTCTGATCATCCTGATCTGCAAACCAGACGGTTATGCCATCACCCAAGGTTCTGTATTCCACGCCGGTATGCGCGCCATTGTTGCTATCTTCGGTATCGCCTGGCTCGGTGACACCTTCAACGGCGGTCATGGTGTAATGGTGAAAGAAACGGTTGCCGGTCTGGTCGAAATGGCCCCTTGGACCTTTGCCTTTGCGCTGTTTGCACTGTCTGTCATGGTTAACAGCCAGGGCGCAACAACCGCAGTACTGGTACCGGTAGCCATTACCCTTGGCCTGCCGCCGGAAGTGATCATCGCGACCTTTGTTGCTGTGAACGGTTACTTCTTCATTCCGAACTACGGCCCAATCATTGCCTCAATCGACTTTGACCGTACGGGTACGACCAACATCGGTAAGTTTATCTTTAACCACAGCTTCATGATCCCGGGTCTGCTAAGCATGGTATTCAGTATTATGTTCGGCTTCCTGTTTGCCGGTATCGTACTGTAATTAAAAGAACTTCCTATCCAAGCCCTGCAATCGCAGGGCTTTTTTGTCAAAGCAGATCAAAATTTGCTAACACTAAACCTGACAACACTGATCCAGCCCTATTCTTCATGCACCATTTTGGTTGAGACTGCAAAACGGTTCCACGCATTGATGGTTATGATCTGCATAATACATTGCGCCAACACGTTTTCTCCCAGTAGCGTCAGACACCGCTGATAAGTTTCGTCCGACAGTCCATGATCGGAAATTAGGGTGATCTCGTCAGTCATTGCCAGCACTGCCCGCTCGGTTTCACTAAATAGCGGCGACTCTTCCCATGCCGACAAAGCCAGCAAACGCTGCTCAGTTTCATTATGTGCCAAGGCCACAGGCGCATGCATCTGAATACAGTAAGCACATTTATTGATCATTGATGCGCGCAGCTTAATAAGTTCACACAGTGTTACCGGTATATCGCTTGTACTCAGATAAGACTCCACTCCCATCATTGCCTGAATGGCTTTCGGCTGAACTTTGCTGATATCGATGCGTTTTGACATAAGGGTAATCCTCGGTTGTTTTATCGAATTCGATGAACCTTTTGTACCTATAATTTTTCGGTTCATCAGGAAAGTGATGTCATTGTGCGCCATTCGACAAATGGATAGAATACAACCAAAATCTGCAATAGTTTTGCAGCAGACGCAAAGGTTAAATATGCTAGATCTAGTCCGAGTTTTTATTCAGGTCGTCGACTCAGGAAGCTTTTCAAAAGCAGGACAGACACTGAATATGGCCCCGTCTTCCGTTGCCCGAAATATTGACAACCTCGAGCGGCAATTGAATGTCACCCTGTTTAAACGCAGCACCCGCCAATTACTTCTCACTGAAGAAGGCCAGTATTTTTTGGCTGGGGCAACCAAAGTAGTCGAAGAGACCGATCAGCTTGTGTTATCTATGAATGCCCTAAATGATGAGCCTAGAGGCACACTGCGGATCTCAGTCTTCGAGAGTTTCGGCAACCTTTGCGTTTGCCCCTATCTACCCGAGTTTTTGGCCAGGTATCCGCAGGTAAAAGTAGAAATCGAGCTCGATAACAAGCTGGTCGATCTCAATGCAGAGAACATTGATGTTGCAATCCGCATCGGGCGACCGGTTGATAGCAGTTTGAATGCACGCAAACTCATGACCAACCACACGCTGCTGTGCGCAGCACCAGCATACCTGACCCGATACGGCACACCTCAACAACCGGAAGAGGTCAGCGACCATAATTGCCTGTTGCTAAACCATGACAGACAAAGGAGCTACTGGCATTTTTCGCAAAAGAAACAACACAAGAAGATCCCGGTCCAGGGAAACCTGACCTCGAAAGGGGGCTCTCCATTGCTGTCAGCAGCAGAAGGCGGAGCAGGATTACTACTGTTAACTAGCTGGATGCTGACAGACTCCCTCAAAGAGGGTCGTCTCGTGCCTGTGCTGCCGCAATGGCAGGTAATGCAGCATGAGCACACCAGCGGGGAAATTTATGCCATCTATCGAGGCGGGAAATACCCCAAACCTCATCTACGTGCCTTCATCGATTTCTTGCTTGAAAAAACTGAACAGCACAGTCAATTTCTGTAGAGAATCAGAACAACAAGCCAAAGCGGTCCCATCGACAACGCTTTGGCTATACAGTTACTTGATTTAGTTACGTATCCTGCCCGAGGCTATTTAGAATTGACCGAACCTTTTGCTCATTTTCTTCGTACTCGGTTAAGGCCTGAATCACCCTGAGGCAATCAGAACTCAACCGGTACCGGTTGGTATATTGCACATCGGTATAAATCGCCGCAGGAAAGTCATCAGGTATACCCAACGGCTCGATATAGCCAGCTGACGGGTTCTGGTAATTCCGGTGGTGCTTGAGATTCGGCCAACTGATAATTTCGACTGCCGCCTTGGCAATACCAACCATCCATCCCTCCTGGACTTCTTGCGGAGAGAGGTCGAAATAACTGTCAGTACTGACATCGGCATCCAGCCAGCTTTGCACGGTGGTAAGGTAGTGTTGATGATCATAGTCTTCTATCAGCTCGCTGACAGCTGAAGACTGAAAAGCGAAAGAAGCATTGAGCTGGTAGAGCTCTGCAAGTGTCATGTTACTGAGTGCTGCTAGGGCAACCTCAAACGCCCTTTCATGCAATCTGGCTTCGACAGCCAGACGCTGTTTCTCTTCGTTAAGGCGCTTTTCCTTTAAGTGCCGAATGCGATTTTTGCCATCTTCAATCAGCTGCTGTGCCTGCTGCAGGACATCAATTTCTGCTGATGAATAGAGTTCGTTAAGGTCAGATAAAATAACATTTTTGATAATATTGGATGCGGTGGTCGCTTTCGCCTGTTTGCTTTTCAAAGCTTGGCTGTTTGCAAAATCGAGCATGATCAATCCCTCAATATCAAAACCACAATGCCTGAACCATCAAGCTAAAGTGAGTTAAGGTAAGTACCTTTTCTCGCAAGATTGTCTGCCGGTAACCTCTCTTCTTTTTATTAACCTGCTCTCTCTATTGTAGACAAAAAACTCTATTTTTTAGTGATTTGCCTGTTAAGCTAATCACACGCAAAATAAAGAGCACCACGCCTGTTAGGGCGAGGTGCCTGTAAATCACAGCTCGACACTGATCGGTTCACGCCTCCCCTAAGGCGCGAACTTCGCAAACACCTCCGCTTCGGTCATGTTTTGGGTGTCATTGCTAAAGGCGTAATACTCTGGTTTCTTATCAATAAAGATTTGGTGATCCATCTTCATCTGATCCTGCTGATCAAGAATACCGGCCGTAATAATATGCTGGCTATTCTCCTTTAACAGGTAGAACAGGTGAGTCCCGCACTCCTTGCAAAAGGCGCGCTCGGCCCATTCCGAAGAGGCGTAACGACTGACAAACTCTTCACCGTTAATCGTGATTTCTGACCCGCCATCAACGGCAAGGAATGGTCCTCCCCCCCATTTACGGCACATACCGCAATGACATGCTCCGACATGCAAATCAGCGGCTTTCGCTTCAATCGTCACTTTACCGCATAGGCAGCTGCCAGATGCCGCTTGTTTCTCACTCATATGTCCTCCTTGTCATGTTCCATCTTATCAGTTATTACCATGATAACTGTATATGCATACAGCTTAATTATTCAACTATAAACATGAATTACTGTGAGCAAGGTGCAAGTTTCATTATTCATAACAACAGCCTGCCACCTAGTGCCAGCCGATCTGCCACTCCAAAGAGTCGGTAAGCTCTCGCCAGTTAAGCTCATACTCATGTCGGTTAATCACCGCCTCAATAACACAGCGTTTAACCTTATGGTGCTCGTCAAACTCAACCACAGTGACAACAAAATGCCTCTCCCGATGAACGGGATGTACTTTGGTCCATTTGCTATTTAGCAATGCCTTTGGGTGAATACGGTTCATATCAGGATCCCTTTACAAGCCTTTGCTATAGCCAACGCTTCAAACCGACTTTCCGATCATTTGATCGCAGCAATTAACTCATTTCTATCGATAAAATCGGAAAAAGCGATTGTGAGAAATTTGTGAGATTTTTGCGAGAGGATTACCAGATTTATCCGTCATAGTCATTGCATGACTCAATAACAAACGGATCAAACAATGAAGATGACCTTAGCCTCCCTTGCCGTTATCGGCCTATTGGGTTCTGCTCATACCCTGGCAGCAGAAATTGATGTCACAATTACCAACGCCACCAAAAACATCTACTTCACTCCGCTATTGGTGGCTGCACATAGCGACAGTGTATTCCTTTTCCGCTCTGGTGAAACGGCCTCTGCCGAAATTGAAGCCATGGCCGAAGGCGGAGATATATCCGGGCTCTCATCAGTGGCGACTAACGCCGGGGCAGTGGTTGCCGAAGATCCAGCCGGAGGCATTTTGGATCCCGGCCAGCAGGCAACAGCCTCGCTGGACACGGGCAATGCTGATCGTCTGACGATTACCGCCATGCTGCTACCGACCAATGATGGCTTTGTCGGCCTGGACAGCTGGGCTATTCCATCGACACCGGGCACTTATACCATCTCCCTCAACAGCTATGATGCCGGCACCGAGGCCAACGACGAGCTGGCTGCAAGTATGCCAAACCCACCATTTATCAACTTTGGTAGCGGCGGTACTGGTGTAGAGACCACGGTGACCAATAACAAAGTCCACATCCATCCGGGTAACCTCGGCGACAGTGATCCCAACGGCGGGCTGAGCGATATCAGCAGCACGACCTACCGCTGGCTGAACCCGGTAGCCATCGTTACCGTGACAGTAAAGTAAGGAGGCCGCTATGAAATATCGTCTACTGATGATTGCAACCAGCGCTGGCCTGCTTGCCGGCTGTCCTATCGAAGATGATGATGAGGTTCAGGAACCAGTACCTGTTACGGCAAGCTATACGGTCAGCGTTAAGAACCTGACTCCAAACCAGCCGCTGTCGCCTCTCGCCATTCTGGCCCACAACGATCAATATTCGCTGTTTGAGATCGGGCAATCATCTTCGAATCCACTCGAAGTGATGGCCGAGGGTGGTGACAACAGCGATCTTCTTGCTGAATCGGCGAACAACGGTAACGTCGGATACAGCGTTTCCGGTACGGGGGTAATTTTGCCGGGAGCCAGCGACAGTGTCTCTCTAACCATAGATACCAGCGTCGCCCAGCAGCTATCAGTTGCAAGTATGCTGGTCAACACCAATGATGGGTTTGTCGGTGAAACCCAGCTCGATATTGGCAGCCTCGCTATTGGTGAGAGCCTGAATATGAACATGGCAGTGTGGGATGCCGGTACAGAGGCCAATGACGAATCGGCCGCCACTATTCCCGGCCCGGCAGCTGGCGGCGAAGGATACAACAGCGTCCGCGACGACAATGACAGGGTATCCTTTCATGCTGGTGTCATCAGCCAAGATGATGGTTTGGCAAGTTCGGTACTCAATGCGACCCATCGTTTTCTCAATCCTGGAGCGAGGCTGACCATTACTCGTACGGAATAGCATCTGTTGAAAGAAAGTCATCCCAGTCCGGTCTTTTTTCGTTGGTATACGTGTGTTGTATTACGAAAACCGGCCGGGATGACATTATGTTCACAACAAATTCAAACAACCCGAACTCAATTAACTCAAACAGCATTGAACCTGCCATGATCCTGATTGTTGAAGACGACAATGATCTGGCTGAGCTGATCAGCATGCACCTGACTTTCCAAGGTCATGAAGTCGTTCGTGTCAGCAGTCTCGAACTCGCCAGAGAAAAACTCAATGCCACAACCTTCGACCTTATTGTTCTAGATCGGGGCTTGGATGATGGTGACGGACTGCAGTTATGCACTGAGCTTCGCAGGCTGCAAAACTGGCTACCGATATTGATCCTGACAGCAAGAGACCGTGAGAAAGACAGAGTCGAAGGGCTCGAATCCGGTGCAGACGATTATTTAACCAAACCGTTTAGCGTACTGGAGTTTCAGGCTCGGGTGAGAGCAATGTTACGCCGCAAAAGCCATACGGCAGACACCCACTCGGCTAACTGTGACGGAGTGGACAATGCCCCAGAGCCTGTTCTTGAGTTTAACGGACTGACTATCAAACCTCAGTCGCATCAAGTCGAAGTCGAGCAACACCCCGTGAAGCTAACGGCCACCGAGTTTACCTTGCTGCACTTCATGGCCCAGCGGCCGGGGCGGGTATACAGCAAAGACGAATTACTGGAGCAGGTATGGCACACAGACTTTTCGGGCTACCACCATACCGTCTGTAGCACCGTCAACAGACTCAGAACCAAGCTGGAGCCACCAACAGCCCGGCACAAGTATATCCACACCGTGTGGGGAGTCGGTTACAAGTTCCAGGCTTGCTAAGCCACGCGGTAACAGAGGCCGCTTCAAGGAGATATAGCAATGAATTTTAAACTGCGTCTGTTGCTGCTCACCGGAATGTGGTTTGCCCTTTCGGCTTTGTTAATTGGCAGCCTGTTCAACTATCAGCAGCAGGTGATTGAGCAGCGCACCCAGCAAACCTTGCACCGTGAGCTTGCCGCCCATATGCGAGACGATAATCCCCTAATGCACGGCACCGATTACAACCCAAAAGCCCTCAAGTCGATTTTTCATACCTTGATGCTGCTAGGGCCTGACTTTGAAATCTATTTTCTCGATCAGCAAGGCAATAT
>NZ_JAKRFQ010000188.1 GCF_022347985.1 Photobacterium sp. OFAV2-7 | reverse complement strand
CCATCATGTCTTGGCCAGACAGCTTTTTGCTCGATTCAAGCTGAGGCATAAAGTAGGAGGCCCGGACGATAGGGCCTGAGAGCAATTGCGGGAAAAATGCCATAAATAGCGCGAAGTCTTTAAGGGGGCTGGGTTTGGCTAACTGCTTTTGATAGAGATCGAGTGGATAGGTAATGGCCTGGAACGTCATAAATGAAATGCCAATTGGCAAGATAATGTCGACGAACGGACTTTGGCCGGATAGCCCGAAAAGCTGAAGAAAGTCGTACAGGGATTCGATGAAAAAGTTGCTGTACTTAAAGTAGAACAGGATGAGCAGGCTGCTGCTTATGGCCCCTACAAGCGCAGCTTTCCTCACCATTTGGTGCTGGTGGCGAGTAATGATATGTCCAGCAATATAGTTGATCCCGGTGAGGAGCAGTAGCAGGGCTGAAAAACGCCAGTCAAACGTCATATAGAAGTAATAGCTAATGATGAGAAGAAAGCTCTTCTTGTGCTCGTTCTGGCGTTGTAATGCTGCGCAGCCGATGAGTGCAAAGAGTGCAAAAATGAAATAGGACAGGGAGGTAATGGCCATATTAACGCTCCATCAACTGGCTTACTAATTTGTCGTTCAGCGTCTTCGCGACATATTGTTCACCCTTGTAAGTAAAATGTCCGCCATCAACAAAATACTGGCTTCCTCCAGGCATTATCTCTGCTAGATCGACAAAGGGTGTATTGTATTGCCGGGCAACGGATCGGATCTGATCGTTATAGATCTCCCCGACGCGAATAATGCCATCCAGGTCTAGGCAGTGGTAATAGTATAATGAGGTTGCGGCCAGGCGTTCCTGTTGCTCTTTGGCTACGTTGATATATGAGCGGGCAACCGTTACCAGCACAGGCTTGATGCCTTGCGCGATGATGCTTTTGACAAGAGATTCTATCCTGTTGCGATAATCAATAGGGTTGATGGTTTCAGGGTCGAGTGAACTAACGCTGCTTGCTTTTGGTGTTCTGAGAAAGATGGTGTTTTTCTGGATCATGTCTTTGCTCATCAGCCAATTAGGTAATGAAGGATAGCCAAGCGGTTGAAATGCGTTTGGTGATTGGGCTAGCGGGTTGCTGCTATTTGTTCCTTTTTTGGGGCACAGCATCGTTATATCGTTAAACCCCGGATAGATAATAATTGCCGAAGGCGACAGCTTGTAGACAACGTTTTCGGTAACTTGGTGAGTGTCACTTAGCGAGCTGCCCTCTATCCCGGCATTGATGATATTCACCGGGCGATGTTGGTATTTATCTTTTATTGCGCTTGCCAGTAGTTGAGAGAAAGTCTGTTCATTGGCTTTGGCATAAATGCCAGCAACCGTTGAGGCGCCGACAACGGCATAGCGGATCTCGTCAGGCGAGCGTTCCGGAGGGATTTCGGGGCTGCGTAAACCATACGAGTTAATGACCATGCGGTTTTGCTGCGTGCTTGTGTCTTTGATGACGAGGTTAGGGCGGTAGGTACGTGTCTGAAGCTCATTGTCGATGACAATGGCACTGTTGTCCGTCAACAAGGATAAGACGTGGCGACCAGTTTTAATATAAGTACGGGCATGGAGGAAAAGCTCACCGAGCAATAATATGCCGATGATAAAGCAGATAGTCAGCCAGGCTCGGGGCTGGCGCTGCTCTGCTAGCGGTGTTGTCAGGAATGGTGATTGGTCGACCTCACGAAAATCTTCCAGCTCACTGACGGTCATGGCTTCCCAGTTGTCGGGAAGCTGGCCCAGATAGTCTTCAATTGCGACAGATACCGCAACGTAGCACAGGGAGTCACCGCCCAGGCTCAGAAAACTGTCACCTTCACGGATGTCATCGTTACCGAGGATGTCACTATAGGCTTGATAGAGGCTGTCATAGTTGTTGTCGCTTGTGGTTGGTTCAATAAGTGCTGTTAGTGAGCGATTATCGACTTTGCCTGAAGGAAGAAGTGGGTATTCGTCCATTTCTTTGATAATAAAGGCACTCGAGCCAAGTTGATAACGACTGGTGAGAACATTGATGATTGCCGCGCTGGATTGCTTCTGTAAGGTCGCGATGAGCAATGCCGAATCATTGCCGACAACGACAGTGGAGAAGCCCGACTTTTGCAGGAAAAGTTCAACCTCGTCAAGGCTGATACGCAAGCCGTAAAGCTTACAGAATCGGTTCATTCGACCAACAATCCGGTATAGGCCATCTGCATTTCGACAAGCCAGGTCGCCGGTTCGCAGCAGCTCAAGCTCTTTGCCTTTGGCTAAATCACGAGGGCTGGTGGCATATCCCATCATGACATTGGGGCCTCGGTAAACCAGCTCCCCACTTTGCTCGGCACCGTGAATGTCCTCTCCCTGCTCGTCTATAAGTGAAAAGTGCCCGCTAGGTATGGCTATGCCGATACAGTCCCGGTTTTGCTTAAGCACATGCGGCGGTACATAAGCCATGCGTGGTGAAGCTTCCGTCTGGCCGTACATTACAAACAGGCGTTTGTTCTGTTGCTCGCCCCAGCCGAGATATTGAGTGATGATATCTGTTGAAAGTCGTCCTCCGGCCTGGGCGATATAGTCCAACGAAGGGTAATGCTGGTCTCGGAACCCGATTCTTTCCAATAACTCGAAGGTGTAGGGGACGCCATAGAGGCTGGTTACTTGTTCTTCACGGAAGAGGGTCCAAAATGCCGGTTCTGATACAGAGTGCTCTGTTAACAGCAAAGTGGCACCAACCGAAAGGTGTGAGTTAATCACCGACATGCCGAACGAGTAATGGAAAGGCAGCGTGGTAATGGCTGTCTGGTTAGAGTCTAGTTCAAGGTATTGGGCTATCGAGCGGGCATTTGCTTCAATGTTTTCTTGTGACAGCCGAACAAGTTTGGCACTGCCGGTGGTACCGGATGTTGATAACAGGACGGATAGATCTGGGTGAAGCAGCGTTTCATTGTGCTCCGGGAACTTGTCGAGTGCCCATTTGCTAATAGGGTTTTGTCGGTAAATGGCAGAAGGGGTGAAAGTGTCGAGTATATTAGTATCTTTTGCTGTCGAGCCGGCGGCAGCCAATATGACCGGATGACGCGCCCGTAATGCACCTAGATAGGCGATTAACGGATTTATATCATTATACGTTTCGACGATAAGTAGTTGGCGTTGTGAACCTAAGTCGCCTGCGAAGGCATCAACCTTGTCTGCCAGTTCTGCGTAACTCAGTGTTAAGCCTGTGTCTGTAACGATAGCGGGAAGATCGCCATAGTCTCTTAACGTATCTACAAACAAATTGCGTCCCTTCACTGCTTGAGTAGCATAAATTTGTCATAGCCTAAGCATAGGACAAGATACTAATAATTCACGGTTAAAAGGGAATCGGCCAAAATTCCATTATTATGAAAGAGATGAAATAGCATTAATCTGCTGAGATAGTTGTATTTTTTTGACTTAGATCTGATTTAGGCACGGTTTTCCTCAATCATTTTTGCAAGCTACTCTGTAACGAACTACTGTTAATATAACCAGTGTGTTTGGAGGTGCTTATGATTGAAGTTAACTTCGAACTGGCAAAACATGCCTATGGCAAAGTTTTAAAGTATCCATATGGTGGTGAGCTCGCCCCGTATGAATACATGTCATTAAGGGTTTTTCGCTGGGATTTAAGCCGTGCCGGAATGCCTATCGATAGGGCGTTTGATTTACGCCTGATTGCTGCAGGATATCGCACTATCGCGACTCGGCCTGCAAGGGCTCATCGTCCACTTCCCGCTTGTGTGCTCGATAAGATGAGTGATAGCTGGAAAAGGGAGCATGGCTACTGTTAAAGATTATCGACATGGAGCCATCAGGCAAGGTCGCGTGAGTGGTTCCTTCGCTTTAACAGGTAAAGCTCTGATAAGGAAATACCTTGCAAATAATAAGGCAGGCTAACGGTGGCCTTATAATAAACCATAACCGTCGTCACATTCTGTGATTGCAGTTTACTTTTGATTGCACATTTAGTGACGTAGCTAGTACAAATAAATTATTGATAACAATCACTTTTCAGCAGTTTCCCCTCGACGTATATTCCCGTTAATTATATTGAAAATACCATTAGCAAAGAGATCCGCATTATTACTGAAAATATTAATAATGCGTGACTAGCTGCCCGGTACCATTTAAAGGAAGAACCATGACGGGAAAGAAACCACTACAACATTTGATGTTGGGGATTGCTGTGCCTAGCTTACTGGCAATGAGTTGCTCGGCCTTTGCTGAGGTCGAACATTTTCGCTATCAGAACAGCGAAAGCTACCGATTGGAAGCCGCCCAGATATTCAGAATGCGTAAAGCAATACCTGAGGTGAATCTGCGTAAAGCTCTGAAGCCAATGATTGGCAAGACATATTATAGTCAACAAGCCTTTCTTTCATCGCTCACTGAGCAGCTCGGCGATGATGTTGTCGCGCAGCATCAAACGAGAATTCTTGATAAGGCCCGCCAGCCGATACGTGATTTAGCTATCGATGTGCTTGATGATGATGTTCTTCATATCGCCTTTAAAGCGCAGTCAAAAGATCAGGCGCTACCTTCCACTGAGCTAATTAAGCTTGATGACTTTAGAGGTCCGTCAGCACTAAGCCGTATTCAAGATGGCTTTGAAACGGCCAATTTAAAGGTAGGTATTGACCCGCAAACACTCTGCTTGACGGTTACATCTAAAGTAAAAGGCCAATTGAGCGAGATTTGTCCTGAGAAGAGCAACAGCTTCACGCTTAATTCAGAGGGTGACTATCAGCTAAATGGCCTCGGGCAGGAGTTTCACGATCCGGGCAAGCTTAATGCTAACTGGCTTGGCTTCAAGCGCCAGGGCGGCAACAAGATGGAAGGCTTCCAGGGCGGCGGTACTGGTAATACCCAGTTTCCTGTGTTGTATGCATTGAACTCGAAGCAGCAGAACTACGCGTTGTACCTGGATACGGTGTATTCAGCGAACTGGGATTTCACCAAAGCACCTTGGAAGATATCGCAGCTTGAAGGTGAGCCGAGCTTTTTGTTTATGGCTGGTGATGATTTGCCTGATCTAAGGCAACAGTATATGGCATTGGTGGGGAACCCGCTGGTACCGCCGCGTAAGCTGTTTGGAATGTGGCTGTCGGAATACGGTTTTGATAACTGGCAGGAGCTTGATGATAAATTAAGTACGCTAAAGCAGCAGGACTTTCCTATCGACGGTGTGGTCATGGATCTGCAGTGGTTCGGCAACGTCGAAGCATTTAGCGCAACCAGTCCGATGGGAACCTTGACCTGGGATCTCGATCACTTCCCGGCACCTGAGCAGAAAATTAAGGCACTCAAAGAGCAGGGTGTTGGCATGATGCTGATAGAAGAGTCCTACGTCAGCGATGGCTTAGAGGAGCATGCAGACCTAGCCGAAAACGGACACTTAGTGATGGATCCGCAAACCGATAAGCCGATTGATTCGGATCCGAATGGCTACGGCTACTGGTGGGGCAAAGGTGGCATGATCGACTGGACTAATCCAGAAGCTGGTGACCATTGGCACGACTGGAAACGTAAACCACTCATCGAGATGGGCGTGATTGGTCACTGGACTGACTTGGGTGAGCCTGAAATGTATAACCCGCTAAGCGTATATGCTGGTGGGAAAAAACAGAATGATGTCCACAACATTTATAACTACAAGTGGTTGGAAAGTATCTACAACGGCTATCAGCGCAATGAGACTGACGTGCGTCCGTTTATGATGTCGCGCTCAGGGGCGCCTGGTATTCAGCGCTTTGGTGCGACTATGTGGTCGGCAGATATTGGTACCAACCTCGAGAGCCTGGCCACCCAGTTCAGCATGCAGCCAAATATGGTGCTGTCTGGAATCGACTACTACAGTTCAGATATTGGCGGTTTCCACCGCCGTGCGCTCAGTGTTTTGCCTGAAGAGCAGGAAGCGGCTCTGGATGAAACCTATACACAGTGGTTTGCCTACAGTTCACTGTTTGAGGTGCCTGTACGCCCGCACACCGAAAACCTATGTAACTGTAAAGAAACGGCTCCGGATCGTGTTGGTGATCTTGCAAGTAACAAAGCCAGCATTAAGCTGCGCTACCAGTTAATTCCGTACCTATATTCATTGGCTCACCGTGCCAATATTGCAGCAGAGCCAGTTTATCCGTCAATGGATTACTACTTCGGCGGCGATCCTATGGCCAAGAATCTTCCGGCCCAGAAAATGATGGGTAAAGATTTGCTGGGGGCTGCTATTGCGAAAAGAGGTCAAACAGCGACAGATGTCTACTTACCGAGTGGAACCTGGTTTGACTACCGCACTGGTAAACAAGTTGTCAGTAAAGGGGAGTGGTTCAAACAGCTTTCTGTTATCGATAATGACGTGTTGACCTTGCCACTATTCGCTCGCCAAGGTGCCATTATTCCAGTCAATGCACAGCAAGAAATGCCATTAACCAGTGATGTGCCGGTCGTTCTTGGAGCAAGAATATACGGTAGCAACGGGGAGTTTACGCTTTATGAAGATGATGGTGCCACCAATGCATACCTTAAGGGAGAGTTACGTAAAACAACTCTGAAAACAAAAGGGATGACCAATGGTGTTCAGTTGCTGATTTCATCTGAAGGTGAGTATGTAAACGCACCGGCGACACGTCCGATACACCTCGAATGGTTTGGCCTGAAAGGTAAGGTAAAGGCAGTACAACTAAATGGTAAGCCGATGACTGGCTGGAAACAGCAAGGAAACGGGTTAGAGGTTGAAACAGCAGCACTGTCGGTAGAGAAACAAGTAACAGTGACGGTATTGTTTGAGTAAACCTCAGTAAAATCGTCGACCGGAAAAGAAAAAGCCAGCAACTGCTGGCTTTTTGTTATTTTAGGTAGGAGATAAATTATCTCACTGTATGAAGATTACTTCGTTGCTGACGCCGCAACAGGCTCAGTACCTTCTGGGTGCCATGCACCATCCAGCTCGTCCAGCTCAGGGAACTTAGAGCGGTCAAACTCAGGCGTTTTACCAGCT
>NZ_JAKRFQ010000187.1 GCF_022347985.1 Photobacterium sp. OFAV2-7 | reverse complement strand
CTCACTTCCGGGGTCATCACTTTTAATAGTTGTTCTAGTTCCATATGCAGGCTTCCTATCTGATGAGGTTAGCCTCATCAGTTTGGTTCTAATTAGTTCTATACAAGTATAGGAAGGGCAGTAATACCAATTACATCCCAAAGCGCCAACTACCGGTCAGTTTTTTTGCTCCTCAGATCACAATGCGAAAAAAATCTGAGCCTTTGGCTTTTTTTCAATATACATCGGTTAAGATAACACCATAGCCAGTCGCTAAATTCTATTAGACACTCAAAGTAATCTATTACCCAATATGAGCATTGCCCGTAGATCAACAACATTAATGAAACTATCGCTGGCAGCAGTAAGCCTAACGCTGCTTAGCGGCTGCTTTGAACGCCACCGTTCAACAGACAGCCTATGCGAAAAGTATCCGGAGATCTGCGAGAACACTAACCTGAATGATGGTCAGTGTCGTCTTCAGCGCACCAACCTAATTTGGCAACGCTATGATGTGCTGAAAAATCCTGTCGCCGAAGAGAAATTTAAAGAGCTTAAATTCACCTACGATTACCAAAAGTGCCTGGAATACGCTGCTCGAATCGAGCCGACAGAACTGAAAGAGCGCAAAACCCTGCGAACAAGAGCCCTCATTAATAGCTATAAGTCGATTGCAAGGTTGTCCGAGGAACTCGCGAAGTCCGATGATCCTGAAATTATCTATTACCGCTGGAGCCAGGGCGAAAAAGGGGCATTACGTCAGTTCTTGAAGCTTGAAGGCACCCCAGCTCTTGAAACACCCGAGCTGCAGCTTGCACTGGCAACCTACTACACCGACAAAGACAAAGCTAAAACAATCCAACTGCTCAAGCATGCCCTGGAGCTGTACGAGCGCGGACAGAATATTAAACCAGAAATCATCCAGTCTCTGGCAACCTTGTCCCATCAGACAGAATCGATCTCCAACGCTTACCTGTGGGCAAGAGTCGGCACCGAACTGGGGGCTTCCGTCGTCAGCCAGGAAAAACTGATCAGCTTTTACCCGATGCCTGACGACGAGCGACAAGCGATAGATATTCAAGCTCAGAAGATATCTGAAGCGCTGGAGAAAGGAAACTTCAGAGCCAGCATGGTCAATTAAGTCTGCTGGCTGACCGATGTTTAAGATCTCGCTCTGGGGAGAAATGCAAAAGGGCTCAACGAGCCCTTCTTCAAACAATCAAATCTGTAATTACTTTTCAACCGTAGCGCCTGGCTGAAAGGCCAGTGACACTGAATTGACACAATACCGTTCACCCGTTGTTTTCGGCCCGTCAGGAAAGACATGGCCTAAATGACTGTCACAATAGGCGCAACGGATCTCGATACGCTGCATACCATGACTGTTATCTTCCAGATAGCGAATTGCATCAGTGCTAATCGGTGCATCGAAACTTGGCCATCCGCATCCTGAGTCATATTTATTCTCTGATTGGAACAAGGGCTTGTTACAGCAAGTACAGTGGTATATCCCCGTTTCGCGGTTATGAAGCAAGGTTCCAGAAAATGGACGCTCGGTTCCTCGTTCACGGCAAATATGATATTGCTCCGCCGTTAAATTATCGCGCCAATAAGCATCTGATTTATCTGACATTACCTATCCTTTCTGTATTTATCCATCACTGGGCCAAGCAAATTTATTTGCCAATCAAGCGAACTGTAGCACATACTTCCTGCTCGAAAGGATTTTACATGTACGTGTTCATTTAAGCATATTTTAGATGAACTGAGTGTGGATATTAAAAGTTAACAACAGCAATGGTGGATATTTATACAAGTATTGTACGAAATCGCACCGTTGTAGTGGGAATGTAAAAAAAATCCGAACTTTTTTTTGACCTCACGCAATTTAAGTTCGTTTTTGGCTTGCAGGGTCACCCAAGATTCTGTAATTTTACTACCAGTTATCTTTCATTAGAAATTAAGTTGTGGAGCAACTGTAATGACTATCAAAGTAGGTATTAACGGTTTTGGCCGTATTGGACGTTTCGTTTTCCGTGCTTCTGTAGAGCGCAATGACATCGAAGTTGTTGGTATCAACGACCTTATCGACGTTGAATACATGGCATACATGCTGAAGTACGATTCAACTCACGGCCGTTTCAACGGTACTGTTGAAGTTGAAGGCGGTAACCTAATCGTTAACGGCAAAACAGTTCGCGTAACTGCAGAGCGCAACCCAGCTGACCTTAAGTGGGACGAAATCGGTGTTGACGTTGTTGCAGAAGCAACAGGTATTTTCCTAACTGACGAAACTGCTCGTCAGCACATCACTGCTGGTGCGAAGAAGGTTGTTCTAACTGGTCCTTCTAAAGACGCAACTCCAATGATCGTTATGGGTGTTAACCAAGACACTTACGCAGGTCAGGACATCGTTTCTAACGCTTCTTGTACTACTAACTGCCTAGCGCCAATCGCTAAAGTTCTTAACGACAAGTTCGGTATCGAGTCTGGTCTGATGACTACTGTTCACGCAACTACTGCTACTCAGAAGACTGTTGACGGTCCTTCTGCTAAAGACTGGCGTGGTGGTCGTGGTGCTTCTCAGAACATCATCCCATCTTCAACTGGTGCTGCTAAAGCTGTAGGCGTTGTTCTTCCAGAACTAAACGGCAAGCTAACTGGTATGGCTTTCCGCGTACCAACTGCTAACGTTTCTGTAGTTGACCTAACAGTTAACCTGAAAACTGGCGCATCTTACGAAGCTATCTGTGCAGCAATGAAAGAAGCTTCTGAAGGCGAGCTGAAAGGCGTTCTAGGTTACACTGAAGATGCAGTAGTATCTCAGGACTTCATCGGTGAAGTTCAGACTTCTGTATTCGATGCTAAAGCTGGTATCGCTCTAACTGATAACTTCGTTAAAGTTGTATCTTGGTACGACAACGAAATCGGTTACTCAAACAAAGTTCTAGACCTAATCGCTCACATCTCTAAGTAATGTAAGCTTTTAGCAAGAATGACAAAAGGCGGCTTAATAGCCGCCTTTTTTGTATGTTGAGTTCAGGGCCCCTATTCAACAAATAAAGCAAAGACAAAAAAGTGCCTACATATTTAACAAATTTATTTTAATTTTTACTGATATTTTTTAAATAAAATTAAGTCCCTATTTTATTGGTATTTCCTTTCATCTCGCCGAGATGCCAATCAAATAAGCATTGACCCGATTAAAACCTGTAAGGAATGAAGATCTTATGGATTTACGTAACCTTCCGACAATTTCAGCACTATCTGACGCAGTCACGATCTGTGAATTCCAGGGCATCAAAATTGTACGTGTGATTCACCAACTGGCCGAAGCCGGTATTTCCCTCCACGGCGGACACCTGATTTGGTACAAGCCTGCAGGAGAGAAAGACGTTATCTGGCTCAGCGAAAAGGCTGAATTTGATACGGCAAAAGCTATCCGCGGTGGTATACCTGTCTGCTGGCCTTGGTTCGGCAAAGTAGCGACGCCTTCTCACGGCTTTGCACGTAATAGCCAGTGGACGCTAAATCAGCACCGCGAAAATGAGCAGGGTGTAATTGTGTCACTGACGCTGGAAGACAACGAGGCAACTCGCGCTATCTGGCCTCACAAATTCCATAATGAGATTACCTTTGAAATTGGTCGCGAACTGACAGTCAGCCTGACCTCGACCAATACCGATGAGCATTCCTGGTCATTCACTGGCGCCCTGCACACTTACTTTAACGTGGCAGCAATCAGCGACGTCGCTGTAACGGACATGGGTGAAGCCTACCTGGATAGCACTAAAGGTAACAAAGCCTGTACTGGCGGCGACACGCTAACATTCAACGCTGAAACGGATCGCGTCTATACCTCGCCGGCTAACCCGGTTGTCATCGATGACAAAGCTCACCAGAGGCAGCTTCTAGTTACTAACCAGGGACATGATGCTGCTGTTATCTGGAATCCATGGCAGGCGCTATCTGTCAGCATGGGGGATATGGCAGACAACAGCTTTGAGACAATGGTCTGCGTCGAATCCACCATCCACGAGCAAGCTATCGAATTGTCACCGGGTGAATCCCACACGCTCAGCACGCAGATAACAGTGCAGAAGTAATAGCAGACCTTGCTTTCAATGCCGCCATCTCGGCGGCATTGCCTTAATCAGCAACATTCACTGAGCCTAGTCCCTAGGCAAGCATATGCGTGTTTGTTTCGATGAGTACCCAGCCATTGCCATCCGGATCGGCAAACGTCGCAAACCGCCCGCCAATAATGGTCACAATCTCAGAAAGAGGCACTCCCCTGCCCGTCAGTTCGCTGTGCGTGGTGTGGATATCATCTGTTTGCACAACCAACCCCTGAACAGATCCAGCCTTCATGCCGCCAAATGGTATGACTAGACTGATTGTCGTCTCGGCCCCTTTCGGTGCCAGCTGGATCCAGCGCTTATGGTTATCGGCGTGATGATCGCGTATCAGCTCAAACCCTAAGGCATCACGATAAAAGAGCAAGGCCTGACTCTGGTCTGAGACCGGAATCGAAACTGTATCAACACGTGAAATCCCCATTAATCAAGCTCCCCCGTTCCACAAGTGACTTCTCCTAGCATATGTCAGGGGGATCGATTTCGCCCTCCAAAAATGCCGTTATCGCAAATATATGACAGCTTAGGTGGACCCAATTTCCGTAACTGCCTTCAAAATTCCGAATGCAAAAAGAAAACAAACTGTCACAAACCCCACCTCGAACAAAAAAACACATTGACCTAAACAAAGTACTTTTTGACAAATTTTTACACGCTGAAAAGCTTTACATTTAGACAGGAAAACCATTGATGAAACAATATTCCTGATATGCGACTCAACTTTCTCGCAACCACCCAGATCACAATATCGCAACAAAATCGACGCTATTTTTTAAACAAATCCGCTTGCGATTCCCAATTTATAGGAGGATAGTAAGAATATGTTCAAAAAACATTCAGTTCGTTAGGCAAGGACAAAAGGGAAATTTAGTTTATAAACCAACAACTCAGTGAAGCAATTTGATCAGTTAGGTCTAGTCTTAAGATATGAGGGATGTGAAAGTTAATTGTTTTCGTCCTTTCTAATTGATTGAAGAACGATTCAGGGGGCATACCATGAGTATTTTTGACCACTATCGTCAACGCTATGAAGAAGCCAAGGATGAAGAGCTTTCATTGCAAGAATTCCTTGAAATCTGTCGTAATGACCGCAGTGCTTACGTCAATGCTGCAGAGCGCTTGCTGATGGCAATCGGCGAACCAGAAATGATTGATACCGCTCAAGACCCACGTTTGAGCCGTCTATTCTCCAACCGCGTCATTTCCCGTTACAAAACGTTTGAAGACTTCTACGGCATGGAAGATGCCATTGAACAAATCGTTTCTTATCTCAAGCACGCGGCACAAGGCTTGGAAGAGCGCAAACAAATCCTATACCTATTGGGTCCTGTTGGTGGCGGTAAGTCATCACTGGCCGAAAAGCTTAAGAGTCTGATGCAGAAAGTACCTGTTTATGTACTGACAGCAAACGGCGAACGCAGCCCGGTTAACGACCACCCTTTCTGCCTGTTCGATAAAAATGAAGACGGAGACATCCTCAATAAAGAATTTGGCATTCCAGAGCGCTATCTGAACAACATCATGTCACCATGGGCAGCCAAACGCCTGCACGAATTTGGCGGTGATATCACTAAATTCAAAGTCGTCAAAGTCCGTCCGTCGATTCTCGATCAGGTCGGTATCGCCAAGACCGAACCCGGTGACGAAAACAACCAGGATATCTCGTCACTGGTCGGTAAAGTCGACATCCGCCAGCTTGAGCACTTCTCTCAGGATGATCCGGATGCCTACAGCTATTCCGGTGCTCTCTGTAAGGCCAACCAGGGTCTGATGGAGTTCGTCGAGATGTTCAAGGCGCCACTGAAAGTGCTGCACCCGTTGCTGACAGCAACACAGGAAGGCAACTACAACGGTACCGAAGGGCTTTCTGCATTGCCGTTTGACGGTATTATTCTGGCCCACTCCAACGAATCTGAGTGGCAGACGTTCCGTAACAACAAAAACAACGAGGCCTTCCTTGACCGAGTCTATATCGTCAAAGTGCCTTATTGTCTGCGTGTATCGGAAGAAATCCGCATTTACGAAAAACTGCTTCAGAACAGTGAATTGTCAGCCGCACCTTGCTCGCCAAGCACCCTGGAAATTCTGGCGCGCTTCACCGTACTATCTCGCCTGAAAGAGCCGGAAAACTCCAGCCTTTACTCAAAAATGCGTGTCTATGACGGTGAAACCCTGAAGGATACGGATCCGAAAGCCAAGTCTTACCAGGAGTACCGTGACTACGCCGGTGTCGATGAAGGTATGGCCGGTCTGTCGACCCGATTCGCCTTCAAGATCCTGTCGCGAGTCTTTAACTTCGATCATTCCGAAGTGGCAGCCAACCCCGTTCATCTGTTCTATGTACTGGAACAGCAAATCGAACGGGAGCAGTTCCCACAGGAAATGGCAGAAAAATACCTCGAGCACTTAAAAGGTTACCTGACTCCGAAGTATGTCGAGTTCATCGGCAAAGAAATCCAGACCGCCTACCTCGAGTCCTACTCCGAGTACGGTCAGAACATCTTTGACCGCTATGTCAGCTATGCCGACTTCTGGATTCAGGATCAAGAGTACCGCGATCCGGAAACCGGTCAGTTGTTCGACCGTGCGGCACTGAACAACGAGCTCGAGAAAATCGAGAAGCCTGCCGGAATCAGCAACCCGAAAGACTTCCGTAATGAGATCGTTAACTTCGTACTGCGTGCCCGTGCCAGCAATGCCGGCAAGAACCCGAACTGGACCAGCTACGAGAAACTTCGTACCGTAATCGAGAAGAAAATGTTCTCGAATACCGAAGAGCTGCTTCCTGTCATCTCGTTTAATGCCAAGACATCCACCGATGAGCAGAAGAAACACGATGACTTCGTGGCTCGTATGATGGAAAAAGGCTACACCCGCAAGCAAGTACGCCTACTATCCGAATGGTATCTGCGCGTACGCAAGTCGTCGTAGCCT
>NZ_JAKRFQ010000018.1 GCF_022347985.1 Photobacterium sp. OFAV2-7 | reverse complement strand
CGCCGAGGATGACAAAAATCGAGCAGACAACCGCAGCAGTTGAAAAACGGACCATTCGGCTACCCACCGCCGTTCCGAAGACATTCGCGGCATCATTGGCTCCCAGGGCCCAGCCAAGAAAAAGGCCGCTTGTGAGAAAGATGAGTAAAATAGGTTCCATCGTCCCTCCTTCCTACAAAGAGCGTTTGATTGCATATATTGCCAACGAGTCGGCTATGTCTTCAGCGTGGTTGGCCACCATGTCGATGCGTTCAATGAAATATCGGATGTGTATTTTTTCTGCCAGTTCCAAATCAGAAGAGAAGACCTTTTTCTTCATTGCAGTGCTTAACTTGTCTGCCTCACTCTCGACAAAAATTACATTATGGACATGATCTCGAACTTGGTTTTGATCACGCATGAATGCGCGACAAGCATTTATTAAGTGGTCGGCACTACTCGCGACAGTACTCTGTAATGAGAGAATATCGTCATGATAAACATATGGTATATGGGGTGTTTCATTGATCAGATTAAATGCACAAGCCTGCTGCAAGTTAATTAAAACATCAACGTCCTCAATCAATTTCAGTAAATCACTACGTAAATCCGGAACTAAGGTTTTTTCATACAAAATACTTTCAATATCGCGACGCAAGCCGTCTGCAGTAAGCTCGATATGATTCAGCTGATCAAATCTTTCTTTGAGCTGGAGTTCAATATCCTCACTAGGGGTGAGTGAATTTTTCAGATACAGTTTAAGGATATGCGCAAATACCGTCGTTGAATCGCCAAGCAGGTCATAAAATGCATCAATATTGTTCTTAAGCCGTTGGGTGTTCGTCATAAAGTTAATTAGGTTTTTTTTCATTATCCCTCCCTCACCTTTCTTATACGAAAGACGATTATTGAGTTCAGAGTTTTATGAACTGGTTGCGGTTAAGAATGGCCGGACGGGATGCCCGGCCTAACATAGACAGGTGAGGTTAGAATAGACCGGGAGTAATACCGATCCACTGCAGCCAGGTTTGACCAGCAACCAACATTAATATCCAGGTAAATACACTTGACCAGAAACCATATTTCCATGTTTCGCCCATAGTGTATTTGTTTGTACCGTAAAGCAGTGCTGCTGGTTTTGAGTTGAATGGGAAAGTCCAACAGACGTTAATACACAGGGCAACAGGCAGGGCAAGAGATAGAATGTCATAATGCATAGCTTCCGCTATACCGATAACAATAGGGATAAAGAGCACCGTTCTCATCGTCTTACTCTGAAAGATCCAGTGAGAAGCAATGAAAATACCGGTAAGCAGGGCGTACAAAGTAAAGTAGCTCATGCTTTCCATACCTAGTGATTCCATCAGGTTGCTGACCGCAATTTCCATGATTTTGGTTTGCTTGAGTCCCGCACCAATAGCGTATGCGCCAGCAGAGAAAATCATAAGGTGCCAAGGTAGGTCTACATCGTTCCAGTTGATCAGCTTAGTTTGAGGAGCAAGCATTATGATACAGCCAATCAGTGCAATCATAGTGGGGTGAATGCCATGAAGCTTATCTGTTGCCCAGAATGCTAAGACGGTCAAGAAGATGATGGCTGCTTTGATCTCATCACCGCTCACTCCGCCCAATTTATCTAATGCCTTCTTAATGGAGTCCATCCCCCCTTCTAACTTTGGCTGCTTGTCTTCTTCGGTGAGTGGGAAGATAAATTTCACACCAATGATGTAAGTAAAGATGCCAAGTGCGATAGTGATAGGAAGCCCAGCCAGCAACCAATCGAAGTAGTACAGTGACGCGCCAGCTCCTACGATCATACTAGCCGCAACAAGGTTGGCGCCAGATCCAGTTAAGAAGGCATTACATCCCGCATTGATCATCAAAAGGTTATGCAAAATGAGGTTACGAGCAAAGTTGTTAGACTTATCTCCAGTGGCACCGTAAACCGCAGAAACCACCATAAAAATTGGCATCAATAACGCCGCTTTGGCGGCAGTAGCATTGATAAATGCGCTGAGGATCAGGTTTACAGCAATAAAGCTCAGGAAAATAGAACCGGCATTCTTGCCAAATTTAACAACAAATAGCAGCGCAACCCGTTCAGCCAGCTGAGTTTTAACCAAAGCAGAAGCAAGAATAAACGCAGCAATATTTAGCCAGATAATTTGATGCCCAAGCACAGCCAGAGCTGCCTTTTGGGGCACAATTTCCAGCATGATAATACTTACAATGAGTGCAATCGAGGTGAGGTAGTTAGGAATGGACTCAGTAATCCACAACACAATACAAGCAACAAAAAGCCCGAGCATATATTGAGCTTTTTGATCTAATGATTCGAAATTAAGTACTACGCTGAAGAGCATGAAGGCAACTAATGCCAATGGTAGCCCCCATGTTTTCAGTAACAGCCCTGTTTTTGTTGGCGGCCGTTCTACGACTTTTCCCATTTTGTACTGGGACATATCCAATGGGTCATGAACTGTTTTTTTGAGGCTATCAGAAGATGCTTTTGGGTCGGTATCGGCAATCCCAGGAACCCAGTCATTGACTTTTTCCATGGCGCTTTCCTTTTTGTCATGTTTTTTATAATCAGACTCAAGTCTTAATCTACCTTTTAGCGTTGAACTAATATTGATTTAAATCAACTCACGCACCAACTAGACCGAACCAAAAATGACATATGTGCATTAACTCACGATTAACAACTCTTTCTTTATTTTTCCAAAAAGCCACAATAAACACATAAAATTCTGTTTTATAAGAAATTAACAACTCACCAAAACAAGCCGCGCAGCTATCACAAAAACACACAGTGTCAGATTAAGTCGGGTTTTATGAGAATGATCACTTTATTTTAATGACTCTGTCGTTAACCTGAAATTAAGTTCTGCACGATAAGCTAATTTACGGAGAGCACTTATGAGCGACAAACTAGTGATTGGTGAAGTATCCAAACCTCGTTTCGAGTTTCGAACTTTTGGCCAACACTTTGAAGAAGCGGCAAAGAGAATGGCTAGACTGTCTAATCCTGTGCCAGAAAAAGTATGGGAGAGAAAAAGCTCTGAAATTTACATCATGTCGCGTACCAATGATGTTAATAACACCAAAATACGTGATGGAAAAATGGACATAAAAACATATGTTCAAACCGTCGATGGCCTAGAGCAGTGGAATCCGCTAATGAAAGGCGAGTTTCCTATCTTAGCCGCAAGCCTGGAAAAAGAAGTCTTTCCTGCATTTAAAGTGGAAATGCCTGAATTAGAAAAAGAGAGCTACACGCTTGAAGAGTTCTTGGCGATGGTTAATGAACACCCAGACTTACAGGCGGTACGCGTGGACAAACATCGTTTTGGTTACATGGTGAATGAAACAATTTGCGAAGTAGGCAATGTACTCATTAATGGCGCTAAGATTGTCACGATTAACTCTGAATCGACCGAAGTTGAGGACATAAAGAAGACACTCGCTGATGTGAAACTAGATGGCATTGAAAATATCAATTATTTGCAAGCCATCAAACGAGTTATCGGTATGATTGATAAACCTCTGGCCAACTAGGAGTAGCTCATGCAAGAAATTGAACGTAAGTTTTTAATTGAAGGTACAAGTTTCAAACAAGAAGCCGTAAAAGAAACCCGAATTATTCAAGGTTACTTAAACTCAGTGCCGGAACGTACCGTAAGAGTGCGAGTTAAGGGTGACAAAGGATTCATTACGATTAAAGGTATAGGTAATGAAAGTGGTGCATCCCGTTTTGAGTGGGAACGTGAAATCCCGACTGAAGAAGCTCAAGAACTACTAAAACTTTGTGAGCCAGGCGTGATTGATAAAACTCGTTATCTGGTGCCATACCACAAACACACTTTTGAGGTGGATGAATTCTATGGCGACAACCAAGGCTTAATTGTTGCTGAGGTAGAACTGTCGAGTGAAGATGAGCAATTTGAAAAACCTTCCTGGTTGGCTGAAGAAGTGACTGGCCAGGTGAAATACTACAACTCAATGCTGATGAAAACACCTTACAGTACTTGGGTACTTGAATCTGCTTAATTGCAGCTCCTCAAAAGAAGTGACTTTTTGCTCGGCGGTAAATAGTTGCTTCTTTTTCTAGTAACTCTTATCCAACTATTCAGGCCTATGGTTAGCATTGAAACCCTCGACAAAAACCTCATCGAATTAAAACTCGCGTTGCCTAAGAGCGTTGAAAACATACAATTGGACTGCTATCTATTTATCCCTAAAATCCTTGACCTAAACGAATACACATACCCTTCCGAGCTCTTCTATCGCCACCTTCACAATGAGCAATATCTTTATACTGACGGGATCAGCCTAAACAATGAGGCTCTGCATTTAAAAGTGCAGCAATACGGCCAACAGACATACAAGAGCCATCGACACTACCGACGAAGTATTTGCCATATAGGGGATAAAGTAATACGGGCTATGATCGCAGACGTTGATCATGTCCTCAACCAACAGCCAAACATAAAAAGCCTGGATCTGCTTATCACGTTACTCGATAACTTAGACAAGATATGTGAAGGATTTCGTGCACAGCAGCCCGCGAAAGAAAGCCTGATGCATCACTTTCGATATGTTGATGAATATATCAACTGGACAGCGCAGCAAACTTTACTCAGGTTGATGAATCGTCGAAAACAACTCTCAAAAGAAGGAGTCGCTCGCATTACAGCCTGGATTCGTAAAGCAGAAGTATACTCTGTCGAGCAGAATTATCGCTTACGCTCGCTGCAAGCTCCGGATCAGAAACAGACCCATCGCTTGTATTTACTCAAGGATTATCTCAGCCGCTACCGTTTGCTAGATAGTAAAAGGCGTCGAAAGGGTGTGTTAATCGAGCAAGGTGTATTCAGTGTGGCGGCATTTATGTCGATGGCAATAGCAACCATTATTGCATTTGTTACTCAGCAAGCCTTTGGCAACTTTAGCACACCATTTTTCTTCGCTCTGACGTTTTCTTATATCTTAAAAGATCGATTTAAAGAACTCAGTCGTAACTATATATTCAGAAGAATAATGGCACGCCAGTGCCAATTTGAATATGACATCACCGATCCGCTTGATCACAAACCATTAGTAACGATGAAAGATGGCTGTTGCTTCATCTCTCAGAGTGAATTACCAGAAAGCGTTAAAAATATCATCCACCGTGCTCGGAGAGTCAACCGCAATCGGCGAGAAGATGTACTTCACTACAAAAAGCATTACAACCTAAACAACAAAAAAATAGAGCATCAATACCACGGTATCAAAGATAAAATAGTGATAAACATTCATAAAATGTTAAGAAATATTCCTAAAGAATCACTTACAGTCTATTCCTTAACTTCAGAAACAAGTACTAAAGAACAAATAGATAAAAATCAGATTATCTATATGGTGATAAGCATCGATGACAAACATCATAAAGTGCTGACATTATGGGTTAACAGCAAAGGAATTTCTTCTCACTCAATTTCAGATTATGCAACCTATAAATCCATCAACAGTACATATGAGGAAAGTGCGAATGCCTGATGTTATGTACTGAAACCCACTAGGGGCGATGACCAATATGGTATGTCCCCCGACAAATTCCAGATCTTCAACAAACAGAGGTCGCGGTATTTGGCTAACAACCAGAGATTCCAAAAGCTTCAGTTAAGTGGAGGGCTTGGATCCGTTGTTTTTCCATCGAAGCTCTCCCGATTCAAATAGCTGTTGGCCTAGCTGACGAATATGCTTGGCCCCTTCGGCCAACGCCGCCTGATTGGTGTGTATCTGTCCATAATGCTGAATTACGTTATGAGGCCACGGTTCGGTCATCGCCACGACAAACTCAGTATCTTCACGGGCTTCCACAACAAGTTCCTTGCCGGACTCCTCAAGCAATGCCAATCGCTCGGCATCAACCTCACGACCGGCAATCACAAGCTGACCCGAGCGCGGATAGACGAATCCACGTACCTGCCGCGCCGCAGGTGTCAAATTCCATGTATCCCCCCGACGAAGACTGACATCCAGATAAGTCACATTGTGAGAAATCATCTGGGCAGCTTTCACCCCGCCATATTCGCCAAGCAACACACGAGTATTGCCGCTTCTCGGAATATCATTCGGCTGTAAGTTGAAGTACTCCGTTTCAGCAACCTCTTCACCTGGTGGAAGCAGCAACCACAGCTGCATAATGCCAAAGGGAGAGCTGGCGCTGCGCGGATAGTAACCTTCCTTGTGCCAGATCCCCCTGCCCGACGCCATCCACTGCAAACCAGAGTCATTAATAACTCCGCTATTCCCAGAGGAGTCTTGATGATGCAAATCGGCGCCATATGGAAAGGTAATCGTTGCTACACCCGAATGAGGGTGCCAGTCAATGACCAAGGGAGAACTCTCTCTCACCTCCCCGGCATCGAATAATGCAAAGGGTGCAAAATCATGTCGGTTCCTGCCGGTGATATAGGCCGGGTTGTGGGCTGTCCTATCAATAATTTCTCGAACTAATCTCATGCCATTTTTCCTGTACTAGCATCAACGCCATTACGTTGCTTTGATTTCAAAAACAAAACAAAGCCCAGAGTCAATAAACCGCATATCGCCATCGTCACGTTCATCGGCATGGTATCAACACTCGAACTCATGCTGATCACGGCGCTGGCTAAAGCACCAAGGCCAAACTGCAATACACCATTAATTCCCGATACCAACCCGGCATTTTCACCCGCATTGGCCAATGCGCCAGCAATGGCATTAGCCGATGTTAGCCCCAGACAACCGACGTACATCACTACACCGACAACAACAAAAACCAAAGACAACTCAAGCCAAGCCACCAGCAGCAAATACACTGCGACAGCCCCCAGCATTATTCCACCGGCAATCAGCTTGCGTGTCGGATTTATATGGTTAAGCAAACGGGCATTAACAATATTCATACTCACCATAGCTATGGCATTGAGCGCTACCAGCCAGCTATATTGCTGCGGACTTAACCCAAAAAACTCGATATAAACAAATGGCGAACCAGAAATGAAAGCAAACAAGCCAGCGAACGAAGCAGCCCCAGCAAGGATATAAGACAAGATGACAGGCTCGCTTAGCGTTTGCTTGTAACCTTTGATGAGAGATCCGATCTTCAGTGGTTTGAGCGCATTCTTTGCAACAACACCTTTGATTGCAAATGCTTCTTTCATCACAAACATAATCATCAAAGTAATGGCCGCGTAGGCAGCTAATCCGAAGAAAATCCACTGCCAGCCCAGATAAGCCAAGATCTGGCTACCAATCATTGGCGCAACCATTGGTGCGACCACTACGACTGCCATAATGTATGAGATCACCTGACTGCTCTGCTTCACACCGTACTTTTGCTGGATCAAAGCGAACACCACGACAGTCGCTCCACCAGAGAATGCCTGAACCATCCGCCAGAGATACAGAAGTTCCGGACTATCACTCATGCCAATCAAGACACTAGCAAGGGTAAAAACCACCAGCCCTGCCTGCATCAATTTGATCTTATCGAGACTGTCGGCCAGTGCCCCCAATATCAATTGGCCAATCGCGAAGCCGAAAAGATACACGGCAACAGAAGCCTCCATCGCATCGATTTTCGTCCCGAAATAGGTCGCCATATCCGGTAGCGCAGGCAGGTACATATCGATAGCAAACGGCGACAAAGAAAAAATCATCGCCATCAGGCAAACAAATAACCAAAACTCACGGCCAGCAGCGGTATCACTTTGGGCCTCTTTGCCCTGCTGAAGGTCAACCTTCAAGGTACTAGCCTTCAAGGTTTTAGCTTCCAGACGGCTCATGCGAATTGCTCTTCAAAGTAAATAGTCATCGTTGTCTTCCTTTGTCTCTTTTTCATTGGCTGTGTCTATACGTTATGAAGAGAATAGATTGAGAACAAAATTTGATAAATAAGCTGACTGTGGATGCATTATTTCCATTTGACGCTTAATGACTGCTACTATCAAAACAATCAGGCTAAGCCTCACACATTGTCAGACGGCATCGCGCAGAAATATAACTAAGGAGAAAGATGACTTTTAACGGAAAATTGCTCGATGGAATGGTTATCTTTACCGAAGTGATCAAAACCGGCAGCTTTACCAATGCGGCGTTAAGCAGCGGTCACTCAACCTCATACATCAGCAAGGAAATCAACAAGCTTGAAGCGCGACTCGGCGTACGCCTGCTACACCGGACGACACGTTCTATCAGCCTGACAACGGAAGGAGAGCTGTATTACCAGCAATGCCAGCAGATCATCGGCGATGCAGAAGAGTTAGAAAATGCCGTTAGTGGCCGCCAGAGTGAGCCCAAGGGGGAGTTACGGATCAGTTGCCCACTCAGTTTCGGTCTGTCACATATACGGCCAATCTTGTCGACCTTTCTTAAACGATACCCGTTAATTGATGTTGAGCTTGATTTGAACGACCGCAAGGTCGATGTCGTGGCCGATGGGTTTGATGTCGTGCTCCGCGCATCCGGTCAGCTTGAAGACTCCAGCCTGATCTGTCAGAAAGTCATGAGCTCATATGGCGTTACGCTGGCCTCACCCGAATACCTGCAACAACACGGAACGCCCGAGCACCCCGATGATCTCGCCCATCATCGGACTATCTGCTACCGGCTTGCAAAGCAGCCCAATGTCTGGGGCTATCTCTCCGAAGATAATCAACCAATTCAGGTGCAAGTCAACAGCCGAGTGATTACCAGCAGCCCAGAAATGGAACTATCATTGTGCCTCGACGGCCAGGGGATCACCCGGCTGCCAAAGTTTATTCTGACCGACGAAATCGAAACCGGAAAATTAGTTCCCCTGTTCACCGATCTGCCACCGATTGCGGTGGATATTTATCTGGTCTACCCAAGCCGGAAATATATGTCATCCAAGGTCAAATGCTTCATTGATTTTGTAAAGGAAGAGCTTAGTCGCTCTTGATTTCATTGGAACACAAACAAGTTAGACTAAGACTCTAACTTGTTGTGAATGGATTAAGAAAAGTACTTAGAGCCTTAGCTATGTGTTGGTGAAAAGAACAATGAGTTCACCTCAGGATTCATCCTTAAGTATGCTCGATGGGTCTAAGTTTACTCTGGAGTTCTGATTGCAACTCTTTTAATACGTTGAACTCCTGATCTGTCGAGCAACGAACAATGGGAACCCAGTGATCGCCACTTTCATCTGTTGCACGGAACTCCGCCCGAAGCTCGTATTTTTTCATTGTCAAAAATGCCAAGACAAAGCTAATAGAAAAGACATAAATGCCAAAAGACGGTACAAATGCCCACGTAGCAGCAGAGAGTACTAAAGACAATGAAACAATATTGACCAGATTGTCCTTCAAACTTAACGTCCTGAGTTCGACCTTGTTAATTTTCCGCAAACGATAACAGTCTTTCCTAACCACTAATTCAGTAGCCGTTACTTTAAAATCATCCGACGCATAGGGATTACGAAATATAACCCCATACAGTTTTTCTTGTATATTCAATTTACATCCCCTCAAATTAACCATTGTATTAATGAAACACAATCGAACTAAAATTTTATTTCCATCATTTCTATTTTGTAACTTTGTAATTCAATTCAAGATTTCTGAATATTTAGTATTTCTCTTAATTGGTGAGCATATTCTCTTAATCGCCTGGCATTATCACCATACTTTGGATGTCCACAAACATCATCGCCATAACAAATATCGGGACTTGAATACACGGGTAACCGAGCATAGTTTTTCGGGTTTATGCTCATAATCGTACGCCGTTGACCACAGTTATACCCTCCTGCATAACCGTAGGCTGTGTCTGTACTTGCCTCTGCTGTTATTAACTCCTCTAAACGCACCGTAAGTTTATTAGCCCATGGTATATTGTGTTTGGCATTGGCCAAATGTCCGAGTTCATGCTCTAACACGAAGCTATTGGCGCGAATACTTAATATCAGAAAATTTGGATAATTATAAACATTAGTCACTCCATGTAATTTTTCAGGAAGCTTATTTACAACCAATGCATAATAACGATTTGGGTGAGCATGAATATCTTTGATAATGGATGGGTCTACCTTTTGAAGTAATTCATTATGATAAAGTCTGACAACACTTTTTTTGACTGATTTAAACCTCATATCAACTTGGTACAAACGACCAAGTTGTCTACGCATCGGTATACATGAATTTTCAAGAATTTTATTGGCTGTATTAATTGCACGGTTAATACGCTTTGTGACTGTACGTTCCCCATAAGCTAACCAAATCGATTCATCGATAAAAAAATCAATTGTTGTCTCAACGTTTTCTTCCAGTTGGCACGAAGGAAGCTTCAGTTCTTTCACATCGGCATTATCAACATTTTCGTATTGATAGAAAATCGGCATCAATGTAAGCAAAAACAAGGTAAAAACCATGACCATAAATGGACTAATTTTTAGTAGTACAGATTTACTTCCCCGCATGATGACCTCATTTGCTCCATAATCTAGATCTTGTTCGGTTCTTGATGATCTTCTGCTAGACACCTTCAAACCGAGAACAACTAATAGAATCGTTTCAATAAATCATATGCATAATAATGCCATGTTTAGCAAATAAATATGTGACCAACTGCGCACTTGTCGAACAAGCACATAGAGTATTGCGCTAGAACAAAAGACAGCAAATAGAATCGTTTCTCTTCAAAACACATTGGGAACAATGCAATTACGCTTTAATCTGAATTGAGTAGTAATGAGTGTCTTCTTGTTGTTACCGTTAAGTATTCAAGCTGAAAAACTCAGCCGGCACTTTCAAGGTACATGTCTAAACCAGCGGAGTATGACTAAAAGCATCCTTAATAAAACCCTTAAACGCTTTGGCTTTTGGTGACAATGGGCCACCGGAGTAAACCAAATAGAGATTTCCTGCCTGACTGGACTCCCAGTTACTCAAAACTGGAACAAGCTGGCCGTTATCAACGTAGGCTTTTTGCACCGAGGGAGGCATCAAGGCAATCCCCCCTCCAGCCAATGCCGTATCGACCAGAACGCTCACTCATCCGACAGAAATGATCAGCAGCATTTAGTGCTTTTGTTATCTAACTAATCTAGGCGCTCAGGCCTGCCCATATCGCCAAGCGAGTAATCACAAACCCCGCTCGGGAAGGTTTGTTTGAGATCGTCAACCTTGGCAGACAAATTCAGATCGCCATACATGCCTTTCTCAATGGCCGCTTCAACAGAGATGGTATGGCACTTAAAGATGCTTCCCTGCCAGGGCGCGCCTGCTTGTATACGGCTATTGGTATAAATGGGCATAAGCTTAGTACAGGCCCCGTCAGGGTAATAGTTCCAGTTTCCGTTAAAGACTCCCTTGCCAGAGGCAATGACACTGCCGTCTTCGGCAAAACAAGTGTCCTTAGCCTGAGCAGGTTTGGCCATTCGTACTCGTTGCTGGTAGGTAAATTGATCTGGCAGTTGATTTAAGGCCATCAGCCATTTATCCATCACTTCGTAGACCTGTTCTATTGGATCGTGCTCCTTATCGGAAATCCATATCACATGGTTATTCGCCTGCTTTTGCGCATTAAGGATCCGCAGCCGACTGACAAACGAAGCCGATGTATGGTGCATATTCAGATCGTCTTCAAGGTAATGACGACTATCAATAATGGGTAAATCAATACGGCCAATAAATACCTGTCCGTACTCATAGGCCTTGTTAATGGCAGCTATTGAGGCCGAGTGTCGCTTTGCCGACACCTTGTCGACATTGGTTATATTGTGCTCGCCCCACAACGATAGCCAAACAGCAGGAAGTATTCCGCTGGCCCCCATAATACGTTCTGCTTCCATTTCATGAAAAGGCTTCCATGAACCCACCTTGCGGTTCAAATCAATAAACTCTTCAAAGGTAATCTGCCCATTCCGCAACGCCTGCAACCCATATTGCACCCCGACATTATCCCAAGTCGACAAACCGAAGCCATATTCATCATGGCCATAGATATGCACCATATCCTGCCAGTAGCTCCAGCTCACCTGCTCAGCAACTGATTCATGAAAATAGGGTTTGATAAAGCCTTGCTTCGGATTGTTAAGGTAGCTGCTCAGCCCGAAATACCCATTGATGCACTCGCTATTACCCTGCGGAAATTCTGGCCTTTGCCAACGCAGCAACTGATTTAACGGCTGCAGCCAAGCGGCCTTTTGTTTGGCACCATTGATGGCTCGCAGGCCTTCTACATACTGCCTTTTATGCCAATCCTCCCAGCTTTCTCTATCACTGGCCTGAAAGCTGAAATAGTTATTAAGCAGATCGCAATCCAAGGCATAGGTAGCAACGCTCACCATGTCCGGGTACGAGTACAAAGGCAGTAAACCGTCCAATATACCCTGGCTATTTTGACCGATCAGGTACTGTGCCAGGCCGCCGCCCGAGCCCCCGATACCAACGGTATACAAGGGGTCGCCAAACAAGCTGACGAACTGCCTCTTCACCCTACTTGCCGTATCTTCAGCCAGCAACATGTTGTAGCCGTAACTGGTTTTATTACCGCTAGAAGCGATGACTGCATAGCCCTTTTCTAATTGGGAGAGATGTTTATCAAGTAATTTAGACACCTTCACCCGGCCTTGCCGGTAACCTATGCCAGAGCCGCCATCAAAACGATAAATCAGCTTTTGATTCCACGCATTGGCGCTGGTTTGGCTACCGATTTCATCAACATGAATAGGCATCAGAATAGTGTAGATGTAGCGGTTGATAGTGCCCTGCTCCACCCGAATGAGAAGCTCATTCTCCTCTGGCGGTGACTGTTCTAACTCAAGTGCCGTTTTGCTGTGAAACTCATGCTTGTTGTCGACCTCATTAGCGACAATGACATATGAAAGCCGCGTTTCTATCGCACAATCTTTAGAGTAGCCAATAATCTCTGAGTCATTTTCTTTATCGTGAACGGGAACGCCTAACCCGATTTGATTATCAATAAGGGGCTGACCCAGGCCTGAATCGACTGTCATGCAATAAAAGGGATATTGATTGGGACCTGAATACAGGGACTTTACAGGGCCAACGCTTCCCACATTGATGGGAAAAGGAAAAACCTCTTCAGGTCGCTGGGTATCACGGATGTGATGCTCAACCTGCAGCAGATAGTTTGCTTCAGGAATTGCGATCGCCTTGACTTGTCTAACAGACACACTGTCCTTACTCGCCAGATAATCAATGATGATAAAGATAAGTAAGACGCCAACCAACACAAACAGTTTCTTTGTCATAACAGCGTTTCATTCTCTGTATCCTATCTACGAGTTTAGCTGTACCACATCTTTCTGTTGACTCATCTACAAATGAAAGGGGCTGGCATAGGTATACGTACGGCTTACTCTTACTTCGCTCGCGCTATTTGCAACCACCGGAATGATTAGGCATATATATCGTTGTTATAATGGTTAAGCGCAAAATTACCTTCAGTAAGGAATTGCTTAGGGGTTAAGCCAGTAAAATGCTTACAGTCCTTAATAAAATGAGGCTGGTCGTAATAGCCATGGTCTAAAACAATTGCAGTGTACTGCTGATGGTATCCACTTAACAGCGTCCTTAGGGTTGATTGAAAACGCGATGTTCTTTCAAAGTATTTGGCATCGACGCCGGTATAAGCCTTGAATTTACGCTGGAATGTTCGCTCGCTGATATTCAAGCTTCGCTTTATTTCAGCAATAACATCAGGACTGTTTTGGTAATAGACTTTATCTATTGCCCACCCTAATTCAGATGTGCTGGCACATTCAGGTCTAACAAGCTGCATTAACCAATGCTCCAATAACGCTATCGCCCCAAGAGTCGAGTCTGACTCGATGACCCTCGACAATAATCCCTTTGGCATTAATTGACTGACCTCTACAACTTGATCAGCAATAGTGGGCAAAGGGATACCAAACAACTGAAAGAAAGCTGCAGACCGAAAACGGATAGACAATAGTTTGGTCGCCCCCATCGCCTTCATCTTATAAGCAGATTTACGCGGACATATCACTAGCCCATCTCCAAATTTAAGCTGAGCTGAATTCGGAGATTCAATTACCAGTGGCGCGCCGAGATTAAGCATTATCTCGACCCCAGTACCCGGCAATATATCTGGTATCATCAAGGGAGTGTTTTGCTCCCACACCCAATACTGCGTTATATATCCGCCAAGCGGTGAACTTGGTCTAATTAGTTGTGTTTGCATAGAACGACTTTAACACACCGCTCCTAGTGCTAATAGAAACGGTTATTCGCAATCAAGATGAAAACAACTCATCACCGCTGACAAAATCTAGGCAAGGATGTTTATCAAAGCGAACAACCCCAACGTGCAAGCGAGCACCGGCAGTCTTCACGACTTCAGCGACACCCTGATGGCCAAAGCCACCACAGAGCTCTACAGCCTTAACTCCTTCTTCAACCAAAGAATCAATCAGTTCACAAGCTTCTTTATAACCGGATACTGCAATATTCTTTACATGTACTTCCTTGGTACGAACCCACGAATAGTCGACTGACGGGTTTGCTTCCGGTGCAACAAAAATGAACGCGGCTTTGAATACATTTGACATATTTTGGCTTCCTGTAGTTGTTGATGACAGCCATCGTACAGGCAGTTAAAAACCGGGTATTGTAGAAATACGCCAACAGTTACTTACACATCCACTTAGTTATCACTACGGTTACTCGCTAGTTAATACACTCTTATAACGAAGGTAGTACGTCATTTCCTCCCTACTCACAAGCCGTGCTTTCATGTTCAAACTGCTCCTGAGTCGGATTATTACCGTTTTGCAAAAAGTGATGAGTCGAGTACAGCAGCTGAGACAGGGATCGCATCGACTGCTCTAGCG
This sequence comes from Photobacterium sp. OFAV2-7, assembly GCF_022347985.1. Taxonomy (GTDB): domain Bacteria; phylum Pseudomonadota; class Gammaproteobacteria; order Enterobacterales; family Vibrionaceae; genus Photobacterium. The sequence goes on along the minus strand of NZ_JAKRFQ010000018.1, from coordinate 7,811 downwards.
AATTAACCTTGGTATGAAATTGAATTTCAACCTGATCGTGTAATCTTCTCGACTCGTAAAACTCAACTGTGAAGGAACTAACTAACGCGGCAACAATACCAATCATCCAAATATAAATAGATGATTTATGAACAAACGAAAACTTCAATGTATCCTAACTCAGACAGTGATATGCAGAATTACCGATAATATAGATAAATATACCCTGCGCAAATGATAAGTGTTATCAATATTCTATACTGTTATCTAAGTGGAACTTTTTTATAAAGTGCCAACAGGTTAGTAATCGACAGGCTATCGCATCAAGCCTAGATTGATCTTCTGAGCCCTTGACAGCAATCATGACTGAAAGTTACCGCAACAATTGCTGTCCAGATACAAACAGGCACACTTTATGGCCGATCATCATCTCCGCATTCCCACTGAAGAAGAACTCCAAAAGCTGCCTGCAAACGGGGGCGGCTATTGGAATCGACTCGTCTTCCAACAAAGCCCCTATTTACTGCAACATGCAGCCAATCCGGTTGACTGGTATCCATGGGGCGACGAGGCCTTTGACAAAGCCAAATCTCAGAATAAACCGATTTTCCTCTCAATCGGCTATGCCACCTGCCATTGGTGCCATGTCATGGCGCGTGAGTCATTTGAAGATGAAGAGGTAGCGGCACTGCTTAATCGCGATTTTGTTGCCATCAAGGTCGACAGAGAAGAGCGCCCGGATATCGACCAGATCCATATGGCCGCCTGCCAGTCAATCACCGGTAGGGGGGGCTGGCCGCTGAACTGCTTGCTGACACCAGAGGGACACGTCTTCTATGCAACGACTTACCTTGCCAAACATGGTCGTTATGGCCAACTCGGCATGATGGAACTATTACCCAATGTTATCCATGCCTGGCGCAACCAAAACGAAGTGCTGCTCAATGGTGCCACCCAGCTAAACAATCAACTGCAAGCCTTGAGCGGGCAAACCACACCTACAGGCAAGCTAGCAGACGACACCGCCCATCAGGCTTTTGAGCAATTGAAAGATAGCTTTGATGACGTCTACGGTGGCTTTGGCAACGCTCCCAAGTTCCCGACTCCGCACCAGTACCTATTTTTGTTGCGCTATTGGCACCGCCACGGGAATTCACAGGCGCTGGAGATGGTTCGACAGTCGCTGCAGGCTATGCGCCTAGGCGGCCTGTACGATCATGTTGGTTTCGGCTTCCACCGATACAGTACCGACAATCACTGGCTATTGCCTCACTTCGAGAAAATGCTTTATGACCAGGCGATACTCCTGATGATCTACAGCGAAGCCTACGCAGCTACCGGCGACGGCTTGTTTAAACAAACTGCCAGAGAAGTTATCAAATACCTAGGGTCACGAATGCAACACCCTGACGGTGGCTTCTACAGTGCTGAAGATGCCGATAGCGAAGGCGTAGAGGGTAAGTTCTATGTCTGGCACTATGAAGACTTAAAGAAAGCCTTAAGCCGCCATGAGCTAGACTGGCTTTCCCGGCATTTCAACATCGCCGTCAAGGGCAACTATACCGATGAAGCTAGCGGGCTGTTAACCGGAGCCAATATTCTCCACCTAAGCCAGATGCCACACCGACTGGCAGGCAAGGCCAAGGGATCGCTTAACCATTGGAGATGCCAGTGGCAGGTGATCCGCCACAAATTATTTCACCACCGCGAGAAACGGGTTCATCCACTTCTCGACGATAAAGTCTTAACCGACTGGAATGGCTTAACGATTGCCGCACTCGCACGGAGCTCATTGCTACTGGACGAGAGAGAGTGCCTGCCAATGGCAGAGAAGGCCTTCGACTTTGTTCAGCAACACCTAACCGATGAAAACGGACACCTCATTAAGCGATTTCGTAATGGCAAAGCAGGATTGCCAGCCCATCTCGACGACTACGCCAATATGACCTGGGCGGCTCTGGAGCTATACCAGGCCAGCCTGGAAATTAAGTATCTTCAGCATGCGCTGCGGTTAACTGAGATCGCCTTGGGCAAATTCTGGGATAGCCAGAACGGCGGCTTCTTCTTCACCGAAGCCAATACTGAGCTCGCTGTACGAACCAAAGACGTCTATGACGGAGCTGTCCCCTCAGGCAATGCCGTCATGGCTCGTAATATTGCACACCTCTATCAGCTAACAGGGCAAAGCCGTTGGCAGGCACACCTAGATAGCCTAGCAACGGCATTCTCAGCTCAAATCAACCGTTATCCTTCTGGCTACACGCTATTTCTGGCCGCGTTGGATTTAGGATATAGCCCTGGACAGCATCTCATACTATCAGGTTCCGATGTCTCAACCGATAGTATCAAACCTCTAAGAGGGCACTATTTACCTAACACCGTATGGTTGGCAATACATGACCAAAACAGAGCCGCCATAAACAAGCTGGCTCCCTTTACAAGAGGATTTAGCAACAAAGAGCTCACCCTTTACCTCTGCCAGCAATTTGCCTGTGAGCTTCCTGTTTCTGGGGACGACAGCGTTCAGAGCAGACTGAAAAAGCTGGCTGCAGGCAATCGTGTTTCCGAACCTGCAAAATGAAACCTAAAACTACATCAGCGCGGCAAAGTCCTGCTGTGCAATCATCCAGCGGCCAGGAACCGCAATCATCCGATCCTCTCGCCACGGTACTTGCCTACCACGAGCGTACCAAACATCATTTTCACCGTTACGCCGAAGGACCTGACGGCTTAGACTGGGCCAGCCAGCCCCACCCATTCCGGCGTTTCCCTGGCGCGCCTGAAACACAGCTTCTGTTGCCCGACAGCGATATTACTCCTGATTACGATGCTTTCTTCAACGGACAAGCAGTTAACAGCCAGCCTTTCAGCCAGCAATCCCTTTCCCGTTTTTTCTACTATTCACTGGCGCTTTCGGCCTGGAAAAGCTGTTTCGGCAACCGCTGGTCACTGCGAGTCAACCCGTCGAGCGGTAACTTACACCCTACAGAATGCTACCTGCTCACCGATGCCGTCCCAGAGGTTTCTCCACTCCCCGGGATCTACCATTACTATCCTCTGCGCCACCAGTTGGAGTGCCGACTAGAGCTTCAAGAATCAGACTGGAAACACCTCACAGCTGGCTTAACTAACGGCTCATCTGCTACCGAAGCCTTGCCGGAAGGCAGTTTTCTCATTGCCCTGTCCTCCATTCACTGGCGGGAGTCATGGAAATACGGCGAGCGAGCCTTTCGCTACTGCCAGCACGACTGCGGCCATGCATTGGCCGCAACGACCATTGCCGCAGGTTTAATGGGCTGGCAGCTCACGGTTATTGAGGGAATTTCGGATGCCGATCTCGCCAACTTGCTGGGTATTGATCGCAACGACGATTTTCCCAGCCAGCAAGAACGAGAAGCCCCCGATCTGCTTGCTGTTGTTTCACCTATCGGAACATCCATTAACATCGACTGGCGACCTACCTCTGAAGCACTCAATACGTTGACGGCAAGAAAATGGCTAGGTAAGGCCAATCCGCTCAGTAACAGTCACAAACTCTGGCCATGGATAGATAAAGCGGCCGCAGCCTGCGAAAAACCGACAACGGAGAGTCACATAAGTGAGCACTTGCAATCTTTTAATCCAAGAAAAGTAAAGACCATCAGCGACTCCGATTCATCTTTATCACACTCTGGTTCAAGCACAGCACGCAGTACCGGAGCAATCATCCGACAGCGTCGCAGCGCACTGGATATGGATGGCGAAACCCGTATTGATAAAACGACATTCTACCGGATCCTCGGTCGTACCTTACCCGAACTAAACGCCAGCCTGTTTTCGGCGACAAGCTGGCCCGCACGGGTTCATCTCGGCCTGTTTGTTCACCGTATCGACGGGCTACAACCCGGCTTGTATCTGCTGCTAAGGGATCCGGCCAAAGCCGAACAACTGAAAACACTGATGAACGAAACCTTCATCTGGCAAAGGCCGCCAGGCTGTCCTGAAAGCCTATCGCTTTACTGCCTGTTTCCAGCAGATGCCCAAGAGGCGGCCAAGCTCTTAAGTTGCCATCAGGAGATCGCCAGCGGCGGGGTATTCAGTTGTGCCATGCTGACAGAGTTTGAACAACCTCTGAGACAACTCGGGACATGGTGGTATCGAAGGTTATTCTGGGAAACAGGAATCATTGGCCAGATGCTGTATCTGGAAGCCGAGGCCAAAGGCATTCGCGCCACTGGCATCGGCTGTTATTTCGATGATCCCGTCCATGAGGTCTTTGGGATAAAAGACAGGAGCTATCAGAGCCTCTATCACTTTACTATGGGTGGTCCGGTTGAAGACACACGCCTGGAAACGCTCTCCGCCTATCACTTCATGACGGAGAATAAAGAATAGGCCTTCTATTGATAGAAAGGCAGCATGACATTACTCGACAACATTGATCATCCACGACACCCCAAAACGATCTGCTACCATGCCAAACCCCGGTGACCAGAACGTCTTGACCAGCGGCATCTGAACCTCGCCGCCTTGAGACAAGGCCTCAAAATACTGTTTGGCCTGAGCCACATCACTGACTCCAATCGACAGAGATATCCCCTCAAAGTTCAGCGGCCCTTCGCATCGCCCGTCAGAAGCCATTATCGTCGACTCACCAATCTTTACAGTTGCATGCATGACTTTGTCTTCTGTTCCTGCCGGCTGGCACTCATGCGGCTCCGGGCTATCTTTAAAGCGCATCAGCATTGTCACCTCTGCGCCCAACGCATCACGATAGAAATCAAGCGCTTCTTCACAACGCCCGTTAAAACATAAATAGGGTTCAACGTGCATAATGTCTCCTTATCCATGGCCTTAGTAATTACTAGAAAGTGTAGCCAAGAAAGTCATTCCAAAAGCCATACCGAAAGCCATACAACAGACCTTGCCAAAAGCCATGCAGTAACCCGGCGATCAGCAGTTTTTACACCGCTTACTTTTCGCCTGAAAATCCATGATATTACCGTGCTGATCAATCGAAAGCTCACAACATTCTCTAAACAGCATATTCATCTTATCGCGGCTTTTTTGTACCCGTGACTTGAGCGTCGAATACTTCATGCCGTTTTTCTCGGCATACTCTTTCTGGGACTGACCATGAATATCAATAGACGTCAGCATTTCTGCCTCATCATCCGGCAGGGCCTGTATAAATGGCAGTACACACTTCGACAATTGTTGATGAACCGTCACATTCCCTTCCGTGTACCACAGTTCATCTTCGGTAAGTTCTTTCCCCTTTGCCCTTTTGCGGTAAAAATCGATGATCGAGTTATTGGCCACCTGAAAAAGCCAGGACTTAATCTTCTTCGTCTCCTTCACTTCACCGAGGTTGTGATGGGTCTTGATCAGGATTTCTTGCAGAAGGTCATCGACATCATCAGGATTGGAAACATTGGAGTGCAAAAATGCCTTCAAGCTCGCTCGGTACTCGTTCCAAATCGCATCCAGGTTCATTTTTCTCTCTCTTGCTGTGTCTGGGTTTGGGTTTGGGCCTGAAATCTGAAGATTCCCCCCCGACATGAACTGTCTTAAGCATGTATCAGTTCATCGATTAAAACCACTGCCCGTTTAGCATTAATAAACACAAAAAGGTTATGAACCTGATGATTCATAACCTTTAACTAACTAGTGCTGCAAACTGAATTAAAACTGCCTCTACCTCTTTGATCCTAAATACGTTTTTGGTGACAGGTAAAAGTTGCTAAAAACAGCTTCGAAATCTTCCGATACTGACTTCTCGACAATATCCAGTGTCATGATTTGACTCTGCCATGCTTTAATCTTCGGCCAACGATCAAACAAGTCAACTCCAGTATACTTCTCAACCAAGGCAGCACGGTGCAGCAGAGGCAACCAGGCAATATCCACAGAACTCAGCTCATTCCCGAGGAAGTATTTAGTTTGACCAAGCACACTTTCAACCTTGTTCAGTGACTTGGCAAACACGCCAAATGCACTCTCGAAATCCTGTTCAGTATCACTCCTCATGGCGCTGCACTGAGGGACATAATTCTTAGAGCCATATAATGCCCAAGCTTGACTCAGCGCCAGCTCCTCGTCAGAAGAAACACTTTCCATTCCCGGGTAAGTTCTGCTGATGTAAGCAACAATTGCATCAGCATCAAACAATACGGCTCCAGACTCTGTAATTAGGATAGGCGCTTTTCCATTCGGGGATACATCGAACAAACAGTTATTAAAATCGGCGTACTCAACCTGATATGGCACTTTTTTCGCTTCCAGCATAGCTGCCACATACTGAAAAAACGGGCAAATTTTAAAACTAATGACTTTAAGCATCTTCTACCTTTGTACCAGATGAATGCCTCATATCAAGGCACTCTAGATTTATACATTTCTCTTATTGCTTTCTCACTGCGACAACTCATCCGCAGCAGTTGCTTGATGCGCAGACACTGCTTTGCTGGATATCGTTACCGGTTCCCAGGTAGGTATCGGATAGGTAGAAATCAGTAAATAGTTCTTCAAAATCTGCCGATACCGTTTTGTCAGCAAGACCCGTTTCCAGTAGGGCCGACTGCCAAGCCTGAGTTTTTGGCAAACCGCACAGGAAGTCAAAGTCAGTATGCTTCTTGATAATGGCTGCGCGATGCAATAATGGCAGCCAGGCCAGGTCAACATTGCTAAGCGCATCTGATTTGAAATACTTTGTCTCACCTGACAGATGCGCTTCAACTTTGGCGAACGCCTTGGTGAACCTCTCGACGCGCTCTTCGAATGTCGCCTTATCTTTGCTGCTCATCGTTCCGCACTGAACAAGGTAGTTTTTCGAACCCAGGTAGCTCCAGGCACGATCAAGCGCTCGCTGCTCATTGGTCACACCCGCTTCGATAGGACCAAACTCATCTTCGATATACTCAATAATGGCATCTGATTCAAAAAGCGCTGTGCCCGACTCAGTCACCATAACTGGCACCTGACCGTTCGGTGCCAAATCCAGGAACCACTGTGGCTTGTCTTTCAGGCTGATGTATTCGATCTCGTATGGAATTTGTTTGGCTTCCAATGCTGCAGTAACACGCTGGACAAACGGACAGATTTTGAAACTAATTACTTTGATCATCTTGAATTCTAACTCTCGTCTTGTGTTAAGTACCTATAAGACGAGCGGCCGACAAAAAAGACGAAAAAAAGTAATAATTTTTAATGCATGGATTCAATAGCCGCAGCCATGTCGTAAAAAGCGGCTAAAACAAATCATTTGAACCCGGCATTATTGAATAGGAAAGGTTATTTTCATACTTAATCCTCCCAGAGGGGAATCCATGGCCACTATGCTGCCTTGGTGAGCTTCGACGATTTGTTTGCATAATGATAGCCCAAGCCCTGAGCCTCCTTGGCTTCGGGTACGGGATTTCTCTACCCGGTAGAATCGTTCAAACAGCTTACTCTGTACATCCAAAGCGACACCCGGAGCTGAGTCCTGAATTTGAAGTTCAAGCTGTTTATTGCTGATAAGAGCCTGTATGTTTATTTCACCACCAGCGTAGGTGTAGCGGCAAGAGTTCTCCAGCAGGTTGGTAAATAACTGTTTGAGCCTGTCCTTATCTGCCAGCATAAGACACTGCAAGTGCTCCAAACCAGCATAATTGCACTTTAATAAATGTTGTTTAAACTTGGGCTGAAAGTTATCCACCTCTTTTTTAAGTAACTCAATGGGGTTAAGGCTACTTTTTTTATAAGTCAACGCACCAGCATCTGAGCTTGATAACTGATAAAGATCATCCGCTATGTGGCTAAGGTTATCGATCTCGTCAATTAACAATTTAATTCTCTTTTCATCCGCTTTG
>NZ_JAKRFQ010000186.1 GCF_022347985.1 Photobacterium sp. OFAV2-7 | reverse complement strand
TCGAGATCCGGTGACGTTATGAGATCGCCAACCACAGCTTGATACTGCAGTTGCATGTCATCAACCAGGGCCTCCAGCACCGCCTGCTTGGAATCAAAGTAATGATAGAAAGCACCTTTTGAGACACCGACAGCGTTAATCAGATCATTTACTGATGTGCTCTCATACCCCTTGCTATAAAACAAGGTTTGCGCTGCTGTAATAAACTCGCTACGTCTCTCGTCTGCTGCTTTAACTACTCTCGCCATAAGGCTCTTCTCTACACATTCCCAGTGACACCCACCACCGACCGACCGTCGGTATGTGTATAAAATATATGCAGCGCAGTCTGTTTTTTCAACAGCAAAGCTCACAATTCAGGCAACACCATTCTCACCTTGGCAATAATGTGCTGGTCAGATTCGATTAGAGCAATGCGATAACATCCAGTTGGCGCTTATTGGCGCTACTTACGCGCTAAGCTGCTACTTTTAACTTCAGTTAGTCAAATTACATTAGTGGGCTATACATGCTGAAATAGCTTCGCTCAGTAACACGTAGGGATACTCACTCGGCAATGATGCCTGTAATCAACCAATACCTGTTTCTTCCCCAGGCACCCGTTACATTCCTACCCAACACACTAAAGATGTTTCCATCCTTTATTTTTATGGAGTTAAGCCTGATGAATACGCGCATAGATCATGACTGGCACACCGAGCGAATGAAACGCCGCATCTTGGTTATTTATACTGGTGGCACCATTGGTATGCAGTCGACTGACAAGGGATATCTGCCGATGGCCGGGTTTCATGACCTTGTGGCGCAACAGCTAAAAACAGGAGCCGTCGATAAGCTGCCAAAATTTGACGTCATTGAATGTAGCCAATTGATTGACAGCGCAAACTTGACGCCGACAGACTGGACCCAAATTGGCCAACTCCTGGCTATCCACTGGCAAGATTACGACGGCTTTGTCGTGCTGCATGGGACTGACACCATGGCCTACACCGCATCAGCACTTTCCTTCATCTTACAGGGCATAGATAAGCCAGTTATACTCACTGGCTCCCAAATCCCTTTACTAGAATTGCGCAACGATGCACAGGATAACCTGATCACCGCCCTGCTACTGGCTGCTAACTACGATATTCCGGAAGTCTGCATTTATTTTAACGGGCGCTTATTGCGTGGTAACCGCAGTTCAAAGATCCAAAGTGCCGGCTTTGATGCCTTTGACTCCCCCAACTTTCCGTGGTTAGCCCGAGTGGGGATCCATATAGACTTGCAACAGAGCTTACTATTGGAAAGGAAGGTGCCGTCACTGCTTATTCCGGAGTTTGATGCTGAAGCGGTAGCCATCGTGCAGACCTATCCGGGAATGACAGCCCGCCCAGTTGAAGCAATGGTGGATGACACGTCAGTCAGGGGGCTTATTTTGCAAACCTATGGCAGCGGAAACCCACCCGATGCCAATAAAGCCCTGATCCAGACGTTGCAACGGGCCTCAGATAGAGGCATAGCTGTATTAAACATCACTCAATGCTCGCAAGGCAAAGTCAGCCAAGGAGCCTATGCAACGGGTGCCACGCTCAATCGAATTGGCGTAGTCCCAGGTGCCGATATGACCCTGGAAGCAGCCTTCGCCAAAATGCATTACCTGTTAAGCCAATCGCTAGGGGTCGATGCTATACGCGACGCATTACAACGGCCGCTCTGTGGTGAGCTGACCAGGTAATACGACAAGAGCAATAACAACTACTGTTGTCTATATAGATTAGTGTCATGAAATACTATCTTGCGATGGATCTACGAGGTACGCATTACAATGAACAATGACTTTGCACGCAACCTGCGGCTATTGTGCAGCTACTATAAGTCGATAGCCGAAGTCTGTCGCCGCCTTAACATTAACCGTCCCCAATTTAATCGCTATCTGAGCGCTCGCTCTAAACCCTCAGCCAGCAACATGCGTAAATTTTGCGATTTTTTTGGGGTAGAAGAGCATGAGATCCTGATGCCTCATAGTCAGTTTCAGCGTTTACTCCAGGTACGCCCCAGAGCTGCAATGTCTGAAACCACAACCTTGCCGGAGGTTCCCCATCTGGAGCACCTCAGTCAAGTGGGCAGCGCCGGATTAGATAAGTACCTTGGCTACTATTTTGAGTATTACCAATCATTTGCTTGCCCAGGAAACCTGTTGCGAACTTTGGTTTGCTTTGAAAAACGCAGCGACAAAGTATACTACCAGCGTACCGAACGGTTGGTTGAAAGCCCCCACGACCAGCCTTGCCACGCAATCTATTTGGGAATGGCACATTTTCTTACCGATCGCATCTTCATGGTGGACTATGAATCGCTGACCGGCCATGAGATTTCCCAGACAATTCTGTTTCCAACATTTAAGAACCGTATTTCCCGGTTAACCGGCCTGAAGCTTGGCGTCTCCGGCAGTGGCGAGCGCATGCCCTGCTGCGCCAGAGTACTCTATGAATATTTGGGTAGCGCCGTGGACAAACGAAAAGCCTTGGCACTTTGTGGGCTCTACGATCTCAACTCCCCCGATATCGACAAATCAATCAAGAAAGCTGTCATCAACGACATCAGCGATGAGGAATGGCACTTCCGAGCGCGGCATTAATCCATTCAGCACACCTAGTGCCCGACGAATTTGACGTAAAGCCTCCATATACAAAAAAACCGATGCCTGAGCATCGGTTTAATGTGTTTAGTGGCGCCCTAATCAATAAGGCTTGTTAGCACGCAGGAATTTGCCTCAAGGTCGCAGAGGGAACGCGGAGTTTATATACATAAATGAGCATTCCCGATAAAGAGATTGAGGCAAATAACCAGTGATAACTATTACTCGGCCAGCATGCGACGAGCGGCTTCAACTACCACTTTGATAGAACGCGCTTCTGTTTCTTTCAGCGTAGCGTGATCTGGGATTTCTTTCTGAGTACGGTTGATGATAACACCAGCTACACAACCTGCACGTAGACCTGAGCTTGCACACATGGTTAGCAGTGTTGCTGACTCCATTTCGAAGTTCAGAACCCCCATTTGCTGCCACTCATCCATTGAACCCTGGAAACGGCGTACAACACGGCCTGAGAATGTATCGTAACGCTCCTGACCTGGGTAGAACGTATCTGAAGATGCTGTTACACCTGTGTGTACGGTTGCACCGTCGGCATCACATGCTGCTTTCATTGCAGTTGCAACGTCGAAGTCTGCTACTGCTGGGAACTCCATTGGAGCGAAGTGAAGGCTAGCACCGTCCAGACGAACAGAGCCTGTTGATACGATCATGTCACCAACGTTGATGTGTGGCTGGATTGCACCAGTTGTACCTACACGCAGGAAGGTACGAACACCTAGCTGAGCCAGCTCTTCAACAGCGATAGACGTAGATGGACCACCGATACCTGTTGAACAAACAACAACAGACTTGCCGTCAAGCTTAGCGCGGTAAACTGTGTATTCACGTGCACTTGCCAGGAACTCAGGGTTATCCATTAGGTTAGCAATTTTTTCAACACGTGCTGGATCGCCTGGAATAATTGCTAGTTCTGCACCGTTCAGATCTTCTTTGTTCACACCTAGATGGAAAACTGCGTTGTCAGACATAATCATATCCTTTCTTATACTGTTACCGCGCGATAGGGAAATTTGAGGCCCGCGGCTATTTATCAAAAAAAATTGTGTTTTGACAATACTCTAATAAGAGCATTCTCAAAACACATGTTAACGATAGCCGATAGAATGACAGATTTTAGTGACAGAGGTCACAATGATTGAAATAGGTTTAATTTCATCTTTCATAAAAAAGTGACAGCAATCACATTAAATCGATTACCTATGCTTTTCATCACAAAAAAAAGCACCACCATGGTGGTGCTCTTAAGGCAATTAATCGGTCTGATGCGCCTACTATTCACCCTTCACTTTAAAGCGAAGCAGTCTGAGGGCATTCAGTGTGACAAGCGCTGTTGCCCCGCTGTCAGCCAAAACTGCAACCCAAAGGCCTGTCATACCGAGTAAAGTAGTGACAAGGAATACTCCCTTTAGCCCAAGTGCTATCACAATATTTTGGTGGATATTGGCAAGTGTCGCCCGTGACAGAGCAATCATCGCCGGAAGCTCCGATACCCTATTATGGGTCAAGGCCGCATCTGCCGTTTCAAGCGCTACGTCGGTACCGCCTCCCATCGCAATGCCAATGGATGCTGTTTTCATTGCTGGCGCATCGTTAATGCCATCCCCGACCATCGCGACTTTCGCACTCTGATTGGCAAGCTGCACTTCATTGACTTTGTCGGCAGGTAGCAAGCCAGCACGGTAGTCGATGTCAATCTCACCGGCAATGGCGGCAGCGGCTCGTGGGTTGTCCCCCGTCAGCATAACAGTATGGATCCCCATCGCCTTCAAATCTCTAATCGCTGAGTGGGTGTCATCTCGTAAGTTATCGCGCCAGGCAATAAGACCAACAGGCTCACCATTTCGAACGGCAACGACCAGTGTCTTGCCTTCTCCTTCCAACTGTTCGGACTCCGTTTGCTGGGTCGGATTAAGGGTAACCGACTCAGGCAGCCTGTCAGCAGCAGCCAGCAGCAACGTATCACCTTCAACCGTTCCCTGGATCCCACGTCCCGGCAGGGCCTCGCGCTCATTGGCCTCTACAACCGGCAGTCCGCGCTGTTTAGCCGCATCGACAACCGCCTGAGCGAGAGGGTGCAAAGAACCGGCCTCGACAGCAGCAGACTGACGCAGCAATCTATCTTCGTCACCATCCCAGCAGACAATATCGGTCATGACCGGCTTCCCCTGAGTCAACGTACCGGTCTTATCGAAGGCAACGGTCTCGATATGACCCAACTGCTCCAGTGCCGCTCCACCTTTAATCAAGGCACCACGTCGGGCAGCCGCAGCCAAGCCCGAGGTAATCGCAGCCGGAATCGAAATAACCAAGGCGCATGGGCAGGCAATCAACAGCAAAGTCAGGCCTTTGTAGAGCCACTCATTCCATGGCTGACCAAACAGCATAGGCGGTACCACAATCACCAGCGCGGCCAACATAATCATTGCCGGGGTATACCAGCGGCTGAAGCGGTCAATAAAACGCTCTAACGGTGCTTTTCGTGATTCGGCATCTTCAATCAGGTGCAAAATACGATCTATCGCGTTGTCACCCTGCTCCGACGTAATCTTCAGTCGCACCACTTTATCTGTTACCAGCGAGCCGGCCATCACCTGTTCACCAGGCTGCCGCTCAACAGGCACTGACTCGCCCGTTAATGCACTTTCATCAAAGCTAGCTGTAATATCGACCACCTCGGCATCGGCCGGCAAACGACCACCGGGAGCCACCTCAATTACATCGCCTTTTTTCAAATCTTCGGCTGCTACTTTCTCCTTGGTGCCGTCGGCGCGTATCACTGTTGCCTTTTCCGGAACCAAATCCATCAGGGCTTTTACCCCGCTTCTGGCACGTGCCGAGGCATAACCTTCCAGTTGCTCACCAACCAGAAACAGAAGCAAAACCATAGCTGCTTCCGCAGTCTCGCCCAGGTAGAGCGCACCAATGGCAGCTACACTCATCAGGGTCTCAATAGAAAACGGTGAGCCCCCTTTTCCGAGAACGATAGCTTTTTTGACAATAGGGATTAAGCCTAGCAAGGTGGTAAGCGTAAAGGCGATGAGCCCATAGGTTTCCGAGCTTTTGTCGATGATAAACGATGCCAGCATCATCGCCGCAATTGCGATGATGGGTAGATTCTGCTGCAGAATACTCTTACTTTCTGCTTCACTGTCTTTGTTACGGGTTGAGATCAGCGGAAAACCCGTTTCTTTCGCTTTAGCTTCAATAATGCCAACTAAACTGTCAGATTTGCAGTTAACGATGAGCTTTTCGGTTGCAAACATGACCTTGGCGGTTTCAATACCATCAAGGCCTGACAAGGCTTTTTCCAGTTTGCTGGCACAGCTAGGACAGTCCATATTCTGAACTTTCCAACTAAATGTGATTATCTGGGCAGACTGCATTAATTCAGGTTCATGTACCTGCTCTTCTTCTGCACTGGCAGTAACGCTGCAACAATCGCCGCCCGAACAGCTGTTCGATGATTGTTGTGGTTCGTAGTCTGAAGCAGAATGGCTTTTCGGTAGTTCTGACACAACTGAAGGCTGCACCAGAGACGCTGATGAGATAGAGAATACCGGTTTTACAATGGCGCCAGGGTGAGCATGAATGGCGTTTACAGACGATCTACCGGCAGCGGGTTCCTCATCAGCACCAGGATCACTACAGCAGCCAGAATTAGATGACTCGGTTGCAGCCGTTGTTACAGATGAACTACAACAATCTTGTATTGTACCACTCTCTACCTGTACTGAACTGGCACTGACTGCCGCTGACTTGGTATGGATATGTGGTTTTTTGTTATTGCATTGAGCACACATGGTTCCTCTCCTCGGTATGCTTTCTATATTCAATACAATAACTATAAACCTTGGAGTCGGGTCTAAGGTCAACAAAAACTTTGCCCAAGCATGGCATTATTCAGTCGCCTTCATCACAGGCAATCCATCATCCCCCCTAGTCTCACCTCGCATATTGAAAAATTCATCTACACTTAATGCAAGTTAATGCAGTGCCACTTACGCACAGGCAATCGAAAGATTATTACAGCCCAGACAAGGAGAGCTGGATGGTTACAAAAAACAGGGCTATCGTGCCTATCTTATTATTTCTTACTTGCAACAGTTCCCTATCTTTGGCCAAAGAACAAACTATAAGAGTTGCTGGCGATCCCTATCCCCCTTGGACAGAAGGCAAGCAAGGAGCCGAAGCAACAGGTGGAATTGCCGTCGCGATTGTTAATGAACTCTTCGAACGCCTTAACAAACACACCCTTGTAAATGTGTACCCATTTCAAAGAGGGCTGGAGCGTATACGGCATGGAGAAGAGGATGTGATCCTGATGGTTTCCAGATCACAGGAACGCGAACAGTACATGCTTTTCACCGACTCAATCAGATATACCTCGCATGGTTTTTTCTACTCTGCTGAGTTAAATAACTTTGACTGGAGCGACTGGAA